>NZ_QKNZ01000020.1:0-124254 GCF_014156605.1 Flavobacterium sp. SOK18b | reverse complement strand
TCGTTTTGCATATCAAAAACAAATAAATTATATACATGGTAAATTAAATGATTCCATAAACAAAGTTAATTTTGGCTTTGGAGATGAAATGGATGAAGATTATAAAATAATTGAAAACATAGATGATAATGAATATTTGAGAAATTTCAAGTCGTTCCAATATCTACAAAATTCAAATTATAAAAATCTTTTAGATTTTGTAGAAAGTGATCAAAAATTCCAAGTCTACATAATGGGTCATTCATGTGGATTATCAGATAGAACTATGCTTAATACAATTTTTGAAAATCCAAATTGCATTTCAATAAAGGTTTTTTACCATCAAAAACAGGATGGAACTGATAATTACACTGAAATTATTCAAAATATATCTAGACACTTTAATAAGAAAAAATTAATGCGAGAGAAAATAGTCAATAAAACACTTTGTCAACCATTACCTCAGGTTAAACTACCATTAAAATAAAAAAAGCTCCCATTCCTGAGAGCCTTTGAGTCTTAAAATCTATTATCACCGTCTATTAATCGGCCTAAACCACCTAGTAAACTGCCTTCGTCACGGCTGCTTCCGCCTGCTCTTGGTGCCGATGCAATGATTCTATCTGCTAGGCGACTGAAAGGTAAGGACTGAATATAAACTGTTCCTGGACCGCGTAGTGTAGCATAAAATAAACCTTCGCCACCAAAAAGAGAATTTTTGATTCCGCCGACAAACTCGATGTCATAATCTACATCTTTTGTAAATCCTACAATACATCCGGTATCGACTTTTAGGACTTCGCCTGCGGCTAATTCTTTTTTGGCTAATGTTCCGCCGGTGTGTACAAAGGCCAGTCCGTCACCTTCAATTTTTTGCATGATGAAACCTTCGCCACCAAATAACCCAGTTCCTAGTTTTTTAGAGAATTCGATTCCTACTGATACGCCTTTGGCTGCACATAAAAAAGAATCTTTTTGGCAAATGAATTTACCGCCAAATTGCATCAGATCAATTGGGATGATCTTGCCAGGATAAGGTGATGCAAATGAAACCTTACTCGTGGTATTGTTTTGGTTTATGAATGCTGTCATAAAGAGACTTTCTCCAGTAAGAACTCGTTTTCCGGCGCTTAATAGTTTGCCAAACAATCCGTTTTCTTGTCCAGAACCGTCTCCAAAAATGGTTTGCATTTGGATGTTGTTGTCCATCATCATAAAACTTCCGGCTTCGGCAACGACTACTTCTTGAGGATCTAGTTCGATCTCTACGTATTGCATTTCTTCGCCGTAAATGTGGTAATCAATTTCGTGTGCTTGCATGATTTTTATGTTTTTTAGTTTTTTTTTCTAGTTAATATTTTAATTGTTGCTGATAACGGTTTTAAGAATAAGTCTTTGACTGTTTTGTAACGTTACAACTTTAGAATTGTTTTAACATTTTGTGGTTTTGAAAATAGAGCGAACTTATTAGCCCTGATGGCAGTGGCATCTCCTGCTTATAAAAAACAAGGCTTTTGTGCCGTAGTTTTTTAAGCGGGAATAGAACGGACAGCAGGACAGGTTGTGGTTTTGAAAATTAGATATACTGCTCCCCAAAAAAAAAGCAGCCTAGATTGCGCTAGACTGCTTGTTATGGATGGGAAAGATTTGTTATGCGTTCATGAGGTCTTCGATTTCCTCGACTTCGATAGGAATGTTGCGCATCATGTTGAAAGGTTCGCCGTTTTCTTGAACGATGATGTTGTCCTCAAGACGAATTCCGAAACCTTCGGCAGGAATGTAAATTCCGGGCTCAACGGTAAATACCATGTTGGCTTGCATTGGCTCGGTCAAAATACCATAATCGTGCGTGTCTAGCCCCATGTGGTGTGAGGTTCCGTGCATGAAATATTTTTTGTAAGCGGGCCAGTCTGGGTTTTCGTTTTGCACATCGGCTTTGTCAATAAGTCCTAAACCTAGTAATTCTGAGGTCATTATTTTCCCGACTTCGATGTGGTATTGTTTCCAAAGTGTGCCAGTGGTTAACATTTTGGTAGCTTCGTTTTTTACACGAAGTACGGCGTTGTAAACTTCTTTTTGACGAGTAGAATAGCGACCAGAAACGGGAATGGTACGCGTCATGTCACTAGAATAATTGGCATATTCAGCAGCTACATCAAGTAAAATTAAGTCGCCTGCTTTGCATTGTTGGTTGTTTTCAATGTAGTGCAAAACGTTAGCATTGTTACCCGATGCAATGATAGGCGTGTAGGCAAAACCACGAGAGCGATTGCGGATGAATTCGTGAATTAATTCGGCTTCGATTTCGTACTCAGTAACGTTTGGTTTCACAAAAGGTAATAATCGTCTAAAACCAAGTTCAGTAATGTTGCAGGCTTTTTGGATCAAGTCCAATTCTTCGCTTTCTTTTACAGAACGAAGACGTTGCAGGATAGGGTTGCTTTTGGCAACGGCGTGTGCAGGATATTTTTCTTTCCACCATTTTACAAAGCGTGCTTCGCGGGTTTCGGTTTCTACCGTGGCGCGGTAATGCTCATTGGTGTTGATGTAAATAGTTTCGGCATGCGTCATCATTTCGAATAACACTTTTTCAAAATCTTGTAACCAGTACACGGTTTTGATTCCAGTTACTTCGTAAGCACGTTCTTTGGTTAGTTTTTCACCTTCCCAAATAGCAATGTGCTCGCTAGTTTCTTTCAAGAAAACCATTTCGCGTTGGTGCTCATAAGGTGCGTCAGGGAATAAGAGTAAAATACTTTCTTCTTGGTCAACACCACTCAAATAAAAGATGTCACGGTGTTGTGCAAAAGGCAAAGTACTATCAGCCGAAACGGGATAAATATCATTCGAATTAAAAATTGCAACACTTTTTGGCTTCATTTGAGCCATGAATTTGGCTCTGTTTTTTATAAATAAATCGCGGTCAATTTGATGGTATTTCATGAGTTGAGTTTTGTTTTTTATGGGTGTAAAATGTAATTGGAATGGCTTATTTATCTCTTTAATTTAAAACAATTAGATGCTAATCCATATTTTTTATTGATTATTCAAAAATAGTAACTTTGAGAGAAACAGGTGTTAATTAGAGTATAAAATTTTTTGGTCCGTTGATTTATCCTTAAATTTCGGCATCAAAATCCAACTCTATGAAAAAAGGAATACTCTTAGCTGCCTTTATTGCGCAAACCGTTGCCTCTGCACAAGTCTCTCCTGAGGCAGTTCAAAATAGTTTAGTATCCAAAAAACAACTGCAAGAACAATCGCTTTTTAAAAACCTAAGTTTACAAAATGTGGGTCCAACGGTTATGAGCGGACGTGTAGTTGATGTAGATGTAAATCCTGAAAATCCAACAGAATTTTATGTAGGTTACGCATCAGGAGGTTTGTGGTATAGCAATAATAACGGAATGAGTTTTGTACCGGTTATGGATGGTGCGCCTACGCAAAACGTGGGCGATATTGCAATAGATTGGAAACAAGGAACTATTTGGGTAGGAACTGGAGAGGTAAATTCTTCGCGCTCTTCCTATGCTGGAATTGGGATTTTGAAATCAACGGATAAAGGAAAGACTTGGCAAAATATGGGCTTGCATGACACGCATCATATTAGTAGAATTTTGATAAATCCAGTAAATCCGGATGAAATTGTAGTTGGTGCGGTGGGACATTTGTATACTAAAAATGAAGAAAGAGGAATTTATAAAACCACAGATGGTGGAAAAACATGGAGCAAGACACTTTTTGTAAACAATGAAACAGGAATTATTGATGTGGCTGTTTCGCCAAAAAATTTCAAAATACAATATGCCGCTGCATGGAGTAAAGACAGAAAAGCTTGGGATTTTAAAGGTAATGGATCAGCATCAGGAATTTACAAAAGTGAGGATGCTGGAGCAACTTGGAAATTGTATTCTACAGCCAATAGTGGTTTTCCCACAGGTGAAGGTGTAGGTAGAATTGGCTTAGCCGTTTATGATGATGCTACAGTTTATGCCGTTCTGGACAACCAATTTAAAAGACCTTTAGACGCTAAAAAAAGCAATTCATTACCAGCAGCCTTTTCTGTTCCTGGAGATGAGTTTCTTAAATTACCCAATAAAAGCTTAAACTCTATTCTGAAAAACTATGGTTTAACCGAAAAATACAGAGCTGAGAATATCAAACATTGGGTGCAAAATGGGTATTTGCAACCAAGTGAAGCGGGAAAATTAGTCTTAGCATCCATTAATAGTCTGGCAGATGCCGAGGTTATTGGGGCCGAAGTGTATAAATCTACCAACGGGGGAAAAAGTTGGACAAAAACACACCAAAACTTCATAGACGATTTATTTTACTCCTACGGATATTACTTTGCGGCTATTTCAGTGGATCCGAGTAACGCAAATAAAATTTACTTATCAGGAGTACCGGTAATTAAATCAGATGATGGTGGTAAAACGTTTACTAGTATTAGTGAAGAGAATGTCCATGCAGATCACCATGTAGTATGGGTGAATCCTAATAAATCTGGGCACTTAATTAATGGAAATGATGGTGGTTTGAACATTTCTTATGATGATGGGGCACACTGGTTCAAAGGCAATTCGCATAGTGTGAGTCAGTTTTATGCAGTGAATGTTGATGAGCAAGAGCCGTATAATATTTATGGAGGTATGCAGGACAATGGGGTTTGGGTTGGACCAAGCAATTATCAATTCTCTTCAGAGTGGTTACAAACAGGAAAATATCCTTATGAAAATTTAATGGGAGGTGATGGAATGCAAACTCAAATAGACAAACGCAATCCTAATATTGTTTTTACAGGATTTCAGTTTGGAAATTATTACCGAATAGATCGTGCCAATAACAAAAGAGAGTACATTTCGCCAAAGCCAAAAAAGGATGAGAAACCATTTCGATTCAATTGGCAAACGCCTATTTTGCTTTCCTCACACAATCAAGATATATTGTACATGGGGTCGAACTTTTTACACCGCTCCATGAACCAAGGACAAACTTGGACTCCAATTTCACCAGATTTGACCCAAGGTGTTAAGGAAGGTAATGTTGCCTTTGGTACAGTAGCCACGATTAGTGAGAGTACTTTGCAATTTGGGTTGTTATACACCGGTAGTGATGACGGACTAATTCAGGTGACGAAAGATGGAGGTGTGAGCTGGAATAAAATTTCAGAAAATCTGCCTCAAAATTTATGGGTAACTAGGGTGGCAGCATCAGCACATAAAAAAGAACGTGTTTATGCCACCTTAAACGGATATCGTAATGATGATTTTACAACTTATGTATACGCATCTGATGATTACGGACAAACCTGGACTAGTATAGCTAGTAATATTCCTGTAAGTCCAGTGAATGTAATTGCAGAAGATCCAAACAATGAAAATGTATTGTATTTAGGGACTGATAATGGATTGTATGTCTCATTGAACAAAGGAAAGACTTGGGAGGATTTCTCCAATGGAATGCCTAATGTTGCGGTACATGATTTAGTCATTCAAAAGAAAGCTAAAGATTTAATTGTAGGAACTCATGGACGCTCTATTTACAAAGTTAATTTGGATCAAGTCCAAAATATAAATGACAAAGTTTTAGCTTCTACTATTCATGTTTTTGACTTTAAAAAGATAAAAAAATCAAGAGAATGGGGTAATAGTTGGAGTGCTTGGGCTAAACCAACAGATCCTAAAGCTGAGATTTGGTTTTACTCTAATGAAGATGCCGAAGTGGTGTTGCAAATTGAGAACAGCAATAAAGAAGTCCTTTTTTCTCAAAAAGTAATGGCCAAAAAAGGATTAAACAAGCAGGTTTATGATTTATCTGTTCCAAAGGAAATTGTTGAAAAAGCTTTGGCTAAAGATAAGAAATTGAAATGGGAAGCAGCTAAAAACGGAAAGTATTACTTACCTGTTTCTATAAGTAAAGTTAGCATTCAAAAAGGAAAAGAGAAGGTAGTGGCTGATCTAGAAATTTTCGAATCTAAATAATATCATTTCTCAGAAATCAAAAAACACGATTCCGTAAGAAATCGTGTTTTTTTATGTTCTTTAGGTATTTAAAACTGTGCCGTTTCAGTAGAATCTTTCATGGCTGTAGTGCTTGATTTTCCTATTGTTACGGTATTTTGTACCGCATCAAAATAGGAGGTTCCTACAAAGCCTTGGTGTTTTACTGCTTTGAAACCGTGTTTTTGTAAAGCAAATTCTCTTTCTTGTAATTCAGAGTAGCCTGCCATTCCTCTTTCTTTGTAAGCTTTTGAAAGTTCAAACATACTTGTATTTAAGGCGTGAAATCCAGCCAATGTAATGAACTGAAATTTATAGCCCATAGCTGCTAGGTCTTCTCTAAATGTTTCCATTTCAGCTACAGATAATTTTGCAGCCCAGTTAAAAGATGGAGAGCAATTGTAAGCAAGCATTTTTCCTGGGAATTGTGCGTGAATAGCTTCTGCAAATTGTTTGGCGTATGCTAAATCGGGGTTACTAGTTTCCATCCAAATTAAATCAGCATACGGTGCGTAACTCAATCCACGGTCAATTCCTTGTTCAATTCCACAATTCACATAAAAAAAGCCTTCAGCAGTTTTTTCTCCTGTAATGAATTTTGCGTCTCTCGGGTCAATATCGCTGGTCAATAAATTAGCTGCATCAGCGTCAGTTCTAGCAACAACAAGCGTAGGCGTTCCCATAACATCAGCTGCTAAACGAGCTGCAATTAATTTATTAATCGCTTCTTGCGTAGGAACTAATACTTTTCCGCCAAGGTGACCGCATTTTTTAGCAGAACTCAATTGGTCTTCAAAGTGAACACCTGCTGCACCTGCCTCAATCATGGATTTCATTAATTCAAAAGCATTTAGATTCCCTCCAAAACCAGCTTCGGCATCAGCCACAATAGGAACTAGGTAATCTTTTTTATCAGTAGTTCCGTTTACCACTTGAATTTGATCTGCTCTCAAGAGCGCGTTGTTAATGCGTTTTACTACAAGCGGAACACTATTGGCAGGGTATAATGATTGATCAGGGTACATTTCGCCAGCTACATTTGCATCGGCTGCAACTTGCCAACCGCTCAAGTATATGGCTTCAAGTCCAGCTTCTACCTCTTGTATTGCTTGGTTTCCCGTAAGTGCGCCAAGTCCAGCCACAAAATCTTGCGAATTAAGTTTGTTCCATAAAGTAGTAGCTCCTAGTCTTGCCACGCTGTGTTCTATTTGGTAAGAACCTTGTAGTTTAACAACTTCTTCAGCAGTATACGGACGCTCAATGCCTTTCCATCTTGGGTTTGTAATCCAGTCTGCAACTAATTCTTGAATTCTTGTTTCGGTAGTTTTCATAGTGTTTGTATGGTTTAAATGGTGTTTAATATTTTATTGATATTTATTTTATTGCAATTGTTTTTTAAATGTACTTGTATCCTGGTAGGGTTAAAAAGTCTATGAAATTCTTGTTTACCACCAGTTGATCTAATAATTGTTCCGCTAGAATGTATTTTTGTTTCTCATGATTTTCATCCCCAACTAGTTTTTTTATTTTTTCAAATTCTTCCATGGCTAGTTTATGGTAGTAATTGGTGTTTAGTTGTTTTCCGTTTTCTAGCGTAACCTTGTTTTGTAGCCATTGCCACAGTTGTGATCTAGAAATCTCCGCAGTTGCAGCATCTTCCATTAAATGATGTAATGCTGCTGCTCCTTGGCCATTGAGCCACGATGCAATGTATAAAACAGAAATACTGATGTTTTTTCGAACGCCTTCCTCTGTGATGGTTCCTTTTGGAGTTTCTAGTAAATCGCTTTCGGTTACGTGAACGTCCTCTCGTTTTACATCAATTTGGTTTTTAGTTGGCATATATTTGTCAAATACAGTCATGGCAAGCGGAACCAAATCAGGATGTGCTACCCAAGTACCGTCATGACCATTTTTAACCTCACGTTCTTTGTCGGCAATTACTTTGTTAAAAGCTATAGTATTGGCTTCTTCATTATTTTTGATCGGAATTTGTGCTGCCATTCCGCCTATAGCGTGTATGTTACGTTTGTGGCAACGTTGAATTACCAGTTGTGAATAAGCACTCATAAACGGAGCTGTCATGGTTACTTGATCCCTGTTTGGAACAATGAAATTGGGATTGTTTCGTAATTTTTTGATATATGAAAAAATGTAATCCCATCTTCCGCAATTCAAACCAACGATATGATCTTTCAATTCATAAATAATTTCGTCTAATTGAAAACTGGCGGTTATAGTTTCGATTAAAACGGTTGCTTTGAAAGTTCCTTTTTTTACTCCTAAATACTCTTGTGTAAATAAGAAAACTTCGTTCCACCATCTTGCTTCAAGATAATGTTCTAGTTTTGGGATGTAAAAATAAGGTGCTGTACCATCTTCAATAAGTTTTTTATAGTTGTGAAAGGCATACAACCCAAAGTCAATCAGTGATCCTGAAGTTTGTACACCGCCAATTAAAATATTCTTCTCAGGCAAATGCAATCCTCTCGGACGAACTAACAACACGGCAGTTTTTTCGTTTAAACTGTATTTTTTGTTTTTTATAGGATCCTCAAGGCTAATTGTTTTGTTTACTGCATCTTTCAGGTTTTGCTGTCCTGTCATAAGATTGCTCCAAGTTGGGGAAGTGCTGTCTTCAAAATCAGCCATGAAAGTTTTGGCGCCAGAATTCAGCGCATTGATTACCATTTTACGATCTACAGGTCCTGTTATTTCAACTCTTCTGTCTGCTAGATCATCTGGTGTAGTTGCTGCTTCCCAGTTTTCTTCTCTAATTTCTTTTGTTTCCAATGGAAAAGTAGGTAGTGCGCCTGCATCAAATAAATCTTGTTGTTTTATTCTGTTTTGTAACAACAACAAACGTTCATTATTGAAATTTTCATGAAGTAATGATAGGAATGTTATTGCTTCATCGGTTAAAATTTCAGGATAACGCTCTGTAGTCTCTATTGAAAAATTTAACATATTGGTTGAATATATTTCTTTAATTTCTGCTTTTTGACCTGTTTCCATAACTAAATATCTTTTTTTGTTGTCAATGTTATTTTTTAACACTGCAATGATACAAAAAGTTTTTAATAAAAAAAGCGAACGTACGCTAAAATGTAAAAATATTTTTTTTGGCGAAAATATTTTTTATCTTATCTTTGAGATATGAACATAGAGAAAGATTATATCAAGCTTATTTTTGGACTTAAACTCAAGCAAGCACGTACGGCTAAAAATTTGTCTTTATTTGGTTTAGCCAAAATCACAGCGCTCTCAAAATCGTATTTGAACGAAATTGAGAAAGGAAAGAAATATCCTAAAACCGATAAGATTATTTTATTAGCGGAGAAATTAGATCTTACTTATGATCACATGGTTTCGTTGAAACTGGATAATAATTTAGCGCCTATTGGCGAAATATTAAAATCAGGAATTTTAAAAGAGATTCCGCTGGAGCTGTTTGGAATTCAAGAGGCAGATTTAATTGATATTATTGCCAATGCACCTGCTAAGGTCAATGCTTTTGTAAGTACCATTATTGAAATTGCGCAACACTATAATCTTACCAGAGAAAGTTTTTTCTTGGCAGCACTTCGTTCCTATCAAGAGGCGCACAATAATTATTTTGAAGATTTAGAGGAGAAAGTTCTTTTGTTTTGTAAAGCGTTTCATGTAGACTTAACCACTAATATTTCGATCACAGAGCTTAAGGCTATTCTTGTTGAAGAATATGGATATACCATACAAGAGTTGGTTTTTACAGAGCACGAAGCTTTGGGTGATTTACGTTCTATTTTTGTACCCTCTAGTAAAACTTTGTTGTTATCAAATGATATTGATGAAGGACAAAAAGCGTTTATTTTGGCTAAAGAAATTGCATACAACTACATGGAAATCAAGGAGCGATTGTATACTTTTAGTTGGATAAAATTTGATAATTTTGACCAAGTGTTGAATAATTTTTACGCTTCTTATTTTGCTGGAGCTTTATTATTGCCGCGTCAACATCTTATAGATGAGCTAAATGTATTCTTAGCTCTAGAAAATCCTAAACCGCAACAAATGGTTCAGTTGATGAACCAGTTTAATGTGTCTCCTGAGTCTTTTTACCAGCGTTTGACTAATATTTTACCGAAGGATTTTAATCTCAAAAATTTGTTTTTCTTACGACTTTCGCACCAAAAAGGAACAGATACTTATCAAATAAAGAAAGAGTTACACATCACCAATCAGCAGGAACCGCATGCTAATGAAATGAATGAGCATTACTGTCGCAGATGGGTTTCTATACGAACGATCGAAGAATCTTTAAAGCAGGGTAAAAATCACTTTTTTGACGCCCAAATCTCTAGTTACGAAAACAGTAAAAATGAGTATCTCGTTTTTTCATCTGCTACGCCAGATCCTTTTAAAACAGATTGTATCCGAAGTATTTCTGTTGGAATATTGATGACCGCAGGAATGAAGAAAAAATTTAAGTTCATCGAAAATGAGTCGCTCAAAAAACAAATTGTAGGTGTTACTTGTGAAACGTGTGCCGTAAAAGATTGTTTAGAACGTGCTTCGCCTCCTATTCAATTGGAACAAAAAATTAGGAATGAAAACACCGAAGCTATTGTCCAGAAATACATAACTAAGTTTAGTTAATTTATTTGTTTGCCCTAGTATTATATTATTGTTAAATAATTTAGCAAGGTTATTCTGTATTATGATTTTAGTATCTTCGTGATAATTAACCATGTGACCCTCAATTTAATGAAAATAACAATTCGTTTCAATTTTATTTTGCTGGCATTTTGCTCATTTTTGATTGTTTCCTGTTCAGATAATACAGAAATCTCAGATGCTGCCACATCTATTAATCGTAAAGAGTATATCAAGTATGGTAAGAAATTAGAAAATCCTTATGCTGTAAAGAACATGAGAAAGGCTTTAATTAGCTTAAAAGAAAAATCAAAATCAGCTACTAATAGAGAATCTGTTGACTCTTTTGCTGATTTTGTAATAGATCCCAATTATCTTTACGTAGAGATAGCTCCTACATCAGCAGCTCAGGAAGCGGAAATAAAACAAGATAGTTCTTTAATTGTATTTGACTATCCACTAGATTATGAGTTTACAGATCAAGTTCTTGACTCTAGACCTCAATTAGCACCTAATGAGTTCCCTGTTTATTACAGTGCTATAAAGATTGACTCTGAATTAGCAAGCGAGTCGTATTACCAAACTTTAGAACAGCTTTATATACCAGAAGAAGATCCTTACTTTGATGATGGTTCAACGATACAAAATAGAGTAGATAAAAAAATTATTCAAAAGAGACAATTGTTTTTAGATTAATTATTGGAAGAGGCTTATAGATTAACGGGTAATGAGTATCAAGGAAAGGCTGACAAAACACCTGCTAATCGATTAATTTTTGGAACTAGATGGTGGCCTAGTGGGACTATTTCAATTTTTGATGAAGTAGCAGGTAGAAACGTACCAGTTGTTGGTGCAAAAGTTTTAATAAGACAAGGCTTTACCGTGAGGCACGCCATTACCGATGAAAACGGCTACTTTAAAACAAGCTCTGTGAGAGGAAGTGCACGGTACATTATTCAATGGGAACGTTATGATTACAGTATACGTAATGGTGCTTTATTTCAAGCGGAATTAAGAGGTCCCATGAAAAAGGACGAAGCTTGGAATTATACCATCAATAATGGTTCAGGCGATAGTGATGATAAGTACCACGCTTTAATACATCAAGCATCACATGATTATTATTATGGTAATAGGCTTGGTTTAACTTCTCCACCTAGGAATGGTTTTTGGAAAAGGCAGATGAAAATTGCTGCAAGAGAAGTGAATGATAAATCTTCGACTGTAAAAGTAAGAGAGATTTGGCTTGGTGCACAAATATCGTTAAGAGAATGGAGTAGTCCTGCAGATAAAGTTTATGGTACAACAATACACGAACTTGCTCATGCAGCACATAGAGAAGTAGATTTCGGTTCTTATAATAACGTAGTTTGGGATGCTTATACAAGTCCTTGTGCTCCATCTGCTGAGAGTTGTGATCATCCAGGTCCAACGGGAGATAATAACAGACGGTTGCTTGAAACATGGGCAACAACCGTTGAAATTGTAATGACTTTGCAACGGTACAATGTGCGATTTATAAATCCAACTTATACTGTTTACAGAGACTTACGTTTCAATAATTATCAAGATCGGCGAATTACTGCCAATCGATTTTACACATCAGTTGGTTTTGATATGATGGATGATTTTAATCAAAGATTAATTTATGGCACAGAAGAATTCCCTATTGATAGAGTAAGTGGGTATACTTTAACCCAATTAGAGTTTGCACTAGTTGGTGCAAAATCTTGGTTGCAATGGCGTGACAATATTAAAAACAGATATAACAATCCAACAGAAATTTACTTAGATGAATTATTTAATAATTGGTAAAATTATGAAAAAGTTAATAATAATAATACTCTTCAGTGTATGGTCCTGTGTGCCTGATACTGAAAAGTCGTACGACTATTCTATTATTAATACCTCGGGAGTTAATGTTGAACTTATTCCTTATGTAGATGGTGTAAAAAAAATGGACGATCGAATGATATTGCAGAACAATCAAGTTTATAATAAAAAGTATACTGCTTATGGTGCTGGAGGTTATAATATGTCAAGTTTGTTGCAAAATTTGACAAAAGCACCAGGATCCGTAACACATTTAGAAATTATTTTCAATACGGCAAAGAAGGTGGTTTATCAAGAATGTACAGCAACAAATCAATGTTTTAATCAAGCTAGAAACATTTTTAATCCAGTTTTTAGTGCAGATCAAACAGAAGTTTACACCATAACCCCTGAGGATTTTCAAAATGCACAAGATTGCGGTGGAAATTGTAATTAATAACACTCAAACCCTTGCAGAGTAACTAATTCTGAAAGGGTTGTTTTAATTTAAGAAATGAATAAGTTGCTTTAGTTGGTGCAAAATCTTGTTTGCGATGGCGTGACAATATCAAAAACAAATACGATAATCCAACAGAAATTTATTTAGACGAATTGTTTAATAATTGGTAAAATAACTTATGAAAAAGCTAATAATAATAATTCTTCTTGGTTTGCTTGGTTGTGGACCTGAGAGTAGTGAAGAAAAAAAATATGATTATTCGGTTGTTAATAATTCTGGTTATATTGTGGAAGTGATTCCATATATAAATGGAGTAAAAGAAACAAGCAATAAAGTTACTATACAAAATGGAGGGAATTTTAATAAGAAATATACAGACTATGCACCGTATTCAGGTGGTTTATCGATGAGTGGTATTTTTAAGTCAAATACAATTGGGAATGTTACACACTTAGAATTTGTTTTCAAAAACTCAAAAAAAATAATTTACGAAGAATGTTCTGTAACTTCTAATTGTAATTCTTTACCTAGAAATATTTTTAGACCTGAATTTAATAATGAGCAAACAGAAGTTTATACCATCACTCCAGAGGATTTTCAAAATGCACAAGATTGCGGTGGGAATTGTAATTAATAACACTCAAACCCTTTTAGTGTAGCTAATTCTGAAAGGGTTGTTTTAATTTAAGAAAAGAATAAGTTGTTTTAATTGGTGCTGGTTACAGGAGTCAATGGCGTGACAATATCAAAAACAGATACAATAACCCAACTGAAATTTCCTTAGATGAACTATTTAATAACTGGCAAGACTAAAATTATGAAAAAACTACTCATGTTAATTTCTGCAATTATAATTATTTCCGGTTGTGAGCCAGGGAGTGTAATAGATTATGATTATACGATTGTAAATGATTCAGGAAAGAAAGTAGTTTTAATACCTTACATTGGAGGAGTTAAAGAGGTTCAGAACGCAATAACTTTGCAGCAAAACGAAAAATTTAACAAAAAGTATATTTATTATCCTCCAGGTGCTAAAGGGTATAATATGAGCAATCTTTTTAGTAAAACTACAATAGGTAGTTTGACTCATGTTGAAATTATTTTTGATGGCATAAAAAAGGTAATTTATCAAGAATGTACAGCAACAAATCAATGTTTTAATCAAGCTAGAAACATTTTTAATCCAGTTTTTAGTGCAGAGCAAACCGAAGTTTATACCATCACTCCAGAGGATTTTCAAAATGCACAAGATTGCGGCGGGAATTGTAATTAATAACACTCAAACCCTTTTAGAGTAACTAATTCTGAAAGGGTTGTTTTAATTTAAGAAAAGAATAAGTTGTTTTAATTGGTTCCAGTTCTTGGATTGAATGGCGTGACAATATTAAAAACAGATACGATAACCCAACTGAAATTCACTTAGACGAATTATTTAATAACTGGCAAGATTAAGATTATGAAAAAAATTGTATCAATAATCATTGTTGTTTTATTGGCAACAAGTTGTACAGATCAAGGAGGAGATAGAAATTATAATTATCGCATTAGTAATAATTCTGGAGTTGTTATAGAAATGATACCTTTTTACAATGGAGTAAAGGATATAAGTAACAAGGTAATTGTAAAGAATCTGGCTGATATTAAATATCAATTCACGGATACGCCGCCTTATGGCGGTGGGCCTAGAATGGAATATATTGCTTTTACAAGCTCTAAAATTCAAAATAATTTAACGCATATTGAGGTTGTTTTTGATAACAAAAAAAAGGTGGTTTATCAAGAATGTACAGCAACAAATCAATGTTTTAATCAAGCTAGAAACATTTTTAATCCAGTTTTTAGTGCAGAGCAAACAGAAGTGTATACCATAACCCCCGAGGATTTTCAAAATGCACAAGATTGCGGTGGGAATTGTAATTAATAACACTCAAACCCTTTTAGAGTAACTAATTCTGAAAGGGTTGTTTTAATTTAAGAAAAGAATAAGTTGTTTTAATTGGTTCCAGTTCTTGGATTGAATGGCGTGACAATATCAAAAACAAATACGATAACCCAACTGAAATTCACTTAGACGAATTATTTAATAACTGGCAAGACTAATTTAACAAAACAAGATCATGAAAAAATTAATTATTTGGATACTGATACCATTTTGTTTTTGGTGTTGTGTAAGTGAAGATAGTAAAAACTATGATTATTCAATTTTTAATAATTCGGGTGTTACAGTGGTGATTGTGCCTTATGGTACTGACGGCATGCGAGATTTGTCAAAAAAAGTTGTTCTTTCAAATAATGAAAAAATCAGTCTAAAAAGATTTGTTTATTATCCAGCACCTCATTTTTTGGATATGGCAGAGGTAATAACTAGAGATAGAAATATTTCTTTAACTAAAATTGAATTTATTTTTAATCTAAGTAAAAAAACACTTTATTCCAACTGTAAGTTTACTTCAACTGGAGTTGAAGGATGCACAGAATCTAGAAATATTTTTAGGTCTGAGTTTAATGATGAGGAAACCGAAGTGTATACCATAACCCCGGAGGATTATCAAAATGCACAAGATTGTAGCGGGAATTGTAATTAATAACACTCAAACCCTTTCAGAGTAACTAATTCTGAAAGGGTTGTTTTAATTTAAAAAAAGAATAAGTTGCTTTAATTGGTGCTGGTTACTGGAGTCAATGGCGTGACAATATCAAAAACAGATACAATAACCCAACTGAAATTCACTTAGACGAATTATTTAATAACTGGCAAGACTAAAATTATGAAAAAACTACTCATGTTAATTTCTGCAATTATAATTATTTCCGGTTGTGAGCCAGGGAGTGTAATAGATTATGATTATACGATTGTAAATGATTCAGGAAAAACAGTAATTTTAATTCCTTTTTTAAATGGAGAGAAAGATTTGAAAAATGCTATTATACTTAATCAAGGTGCTAAAATAAATAAAAAATACAGATACACTCCCCCCGGCGGTGCGGGTTATTCAATGGGTAATCTACTTAAATCTGATTATATAGCTTTCGTGTACGATAGTGCAAAAATCAATATTTTCAGTATCTATTCTGAGCAATGTACAACTTGTCCGTCTATTTCAAATATTGGTATTAATATTAAATATGCAGAAAATAATCGAAATCCATTTAATTCAAAGTTTAATGACGAGGAAACAGAAGTGTATACCATAACCCCCGAGGATTATCAAAATGCACAAGATTGCGGTGGGAATTGTAATTAATAACACTCAAACCCTTTCAGAGTAACTAATTATGAAAGGGTTGTTTTAATTTAAGAAAAGAATAAGTTTCTTTAGTTGGTGCAAAATCTTGGTGGCAATGGCGCGACAATATCAAAAACAGATACAATAACCCAACTGAAATTTCCTTAAATGAATTGTTTAACAACTGGCAAGATTAAGATTATGAAAAAATTACTCTATATTTATTTAGTGTCGTTGCTGCTTTTAAGCTGCACAGATCAAGGAAGCGGTAAATTTTACAAATATACTATTGAAAATAAAAGTGGGAAAAATATTAAGATTAGTTCATACAGAAGTACTTATCCAAAAAGAGACATCCCAATTGTTATGGTTTTAAATAATGGACAAAGTTTAACTAAAACATTTCAAGATAATTTACCTCCATCAGGGTATGATTTTGCAGTTTTTTTTAATGGAGATTTAATTGTTGTAAATTATGAAAATCTTAAATTTCAAAAATACGATTTTTATGATGGTAAAATATGTGACCAAAACCCATTATTTAACAGCCCATTTTGTAAAAGCGGTACCACTGTGACATTTACTTTTACTCCAGAGGATTATCAAAACGCACAAGATTGTGGCGGGAATTGTAATTAAAAATATAAAAAATGAGATTTAGGTTGTAAAAAAGACTGTCATCAAAAATTGGAGACAGCCTTTTCTTTTGTAATAAACTTGTATTGAAAATTCAATATGTTAAAAATTTTATTACTCCACCCATTTATAATAACGAGCCCCAAGTAAGTTGGGATTTTCGCTTTCAATACGATCTAAAATCCATTCGTTTTTTGGGCTACAAACGCTTTGGTGTTGTTCTTTTTTATGGAGTTTTTCGTAAGTTTTAAAGTCAATTTCAAAGCTTTTTTCGAGGGTTTCAAATAAGGATACACGCTCTAGTGCTTCTTTCCATTCGGCTTGAATGGTTCCTTCAAATACTTTTGATTTCGAGCCACTTCCATAGGCTAGAAAACCAAATACACTTCCAGAAATTTCTTTTTTAGAATCGTAAAAATGAGCTAATGTTGACAATAAGCCCATAAAAATAGAGCCTGTATAAAGATTTCCTATCAATGACGAAGCTAGTTCGGCAGGCTTTAATTTTTTAGAAACAAATTCTATGTAGGCTTCACTTTTGCTGATTTCTTTCAGTTTGTTTTGGTAAACTGTAGTTTCTTCTGTTCCTGATAAAGTATTATTGGAGGCATCCAAAGCATAAATTTCACTAAGCATTCTGCGGCCTTGATATGCGTAAGGTAAGTGCATGACAATGCTGGTCCAGGTGTTATAAACCGTTTGAGACGTTTTTTTTAATTTCTTGAACGAAAAATAAGCATCTCGGGTTCTATCCATGTAACATTGATTGGAATACTGACCGTCAAAAACAGGTTGATCCTTGTGGATTTCTATTTCGCTTTCTAAATTATCAAACCAAGCTTCGTTTGCTTCGTTTCTAGTTATAGCAGTTTTTGCTAATGTTCTGTAAGGTTTAAAAAAGTCAAAAACACCTTTGGTACTTGTTGCCCAAGCCTCTCCAAAAGCGATAATTCTGGGGTTTGAGGTTATTAATAAGGCAATAGCTCCCGCACCTTGAGTGTATTCTCCGGTAGAGTTCAAATCGTATTTGGCAAAATCAGTCGTTACAACAATGGCCTTTTTAGTTGGGTTGAGTCGAATAAAATCCATACAATTTTGCATCGCATCTACACCGCCAATACAGGCAAAAGTAAAATCAACCACATCGCATTCTGACAAAGTGTTTTCTCCAAATTTTTGTTCCATCAATGAAATTAAGAATGAACTAATAGGTTTTGAGTTGTCAATACTACTCTCGCTACCAACGTAAATTCTGGCTATTTCATTTAGATTTATGTTGTGGTCAAGGATTAACTTGGTCAAGGCATTGGCTCCAAAAACTACTACATCTTGGTGTACATCCGGAAGAGTCATTTTTTCTAATCCAAGTCCTTTTTGCAGTTTTTCAGGGTCAATATTTCTGGCTTTTGCCAATGCGCCAATGGATAAATGTATTTTTGCAACATCAAAAGTGATGGCATCGATTCCGATTTTCATTTTAAATTATTTTGACTATAAAATTAGAAATAAGCTCGCTAATCTTTTTTTATTTTGTGTTTTTAAAACTGCCTTCGGTCTATTTTTAGTAAATTTAAATTTTTGATTTAGGCAAATTATTGATGTCATAAAAAACATTGTTATTTTTAAGAATTATGTTTTTGTTTGATTCGTAAAGATTTTTAAATTCTTTAGTTTTGTCTAACGAAATTCTTCTTTTGTAGTGTTCTAGGTCTTGATTTATATAGGTTTATTTGGTTTTGTGATGTAACACTTTAAAATGATTATAAATTATAGCGAAAAGGTTGTAGTTCATTTCTAATTGCCCTATTTTTGTATGATTTTTTAAATTAATACAACTAAATTCTTATGGCAAAATCTTCATTATTAAAGTCATCGATTGCAAAAAAAGTAGCTATGGCGCTTTCTGGACTTTTCTTAATTTTATTTTTAGCACAACATTTTTTTATAAACAGTACCTCGGTTTTTAGTCCTGATACTTTTAACTCTATTTCTCATTTTATGGGAAATAACCCGTTGGTGCAGTTTGTTATTCAACCTATTCTTATTATAGGTGTTATTTTTCACTTTATTATGGGTATCGTTTTAGATCTTCAGAATAAAAGTGCAAGACCTATTAAATATGTAAAAAATAATGGTGCAGCTAGCTCATCATGGGCATCACGTAACATGATTATTTCTGGAGCTGTTGTATTAGCTTTCATGCTTTTACACTTTTATGATTTTTGGATTCCAGAAATGGTTTACAAGTATGTAGAGGTAAATCCACTTGATGAGACTCGTTATTTTGGTGAGTTGCAACACAAATTTGTTGATCCTATTCGTACTGCTATTTATTGTTTTTCATTTGTATTGTTAGCATTACACTTGTGGCACGGTTTCAACTCTTCGTTTCAATCTGTAGGGTTCAACAATAAATACTCTAGATCATTACACAAATTGGGATATGCTTTTGCAATTGTAGTTCCTGTAGGCTTTATTTTCATTGCATTATTTCATCATTTTAATCATTAATATTAAATTATAAATGGCTTTAGATTCAAAAATACCAAATGGTCCAATAGCGGACAAATGGACAAATTATAAAAATCACATCAATTTAGTTAACCCAGCTAACAAACGTAATATTGATATTATTGTTGTAGGTACTGGTCTTGCCGGTGGTTCTGCCGCTGCAACTTTAGCTGAATTAGGATATAACGTTAAAACTTTTTGTTTTCAAGATTCACCTCGTCGTGCGCACTCTATTGCTGCACAAGGTGGTATCAACGCAGCAAAAAACTATCAAGGTGATGGTGACTCTACTTTCCGTTTGTTTTACGATACGGTAAAAGGAGGAGATTACCGCTCAAGAGAAGCAAACGTTCACAGACTTGCTGAGGTTTCTGTAAATATTATTGACCAGTGTGTTATGCAAGGTGTTCCATTGGCACGTGAATATGGAGGATTGTTAGACAACCGTTCTTTTGGTGGAACATTAGTAGCTAGAACTTTTTACGCAAAAGGACAAACAGGACAGCAATTATTATTAGGAGCTTACTCTGCTATGAACCGTCAAATTGGTCGTGGTAAGATAAAATCATACACACGTCATGAAATGCAAGATTTAGTTCTTGTTGATGGTAAAGCAAGAGGAATTATTGCTCGTAACTTGGTAACAGGTGAGCTAGAGCGTCACTCTGCACACGCAGTTGTAATTGCTTCGGGAGGATATGGTAACGTATTTTTCTTGTCAACTTATGCCATGGGTAGTAATGCTACTGCAGCTTGGAAAGTACACAAAAAAGGAGCTTACTTTGCTAATCCATGTTACACACAAATTCACCCAACTTGTATCCCAGTTTCTGGAGATCACCAGTCTAAATTAACTTTGATGTCTGAATCATTACGTAATGATGGACGTATTTGGGTTCCTGCAAAATTAGAAGATGCACAAGCTATTCGTGAAGGTAAATTGAAACCGACACAAATCGCTGAAGCTGACAGAGATTATTATTTAGAGCGTCGTTACCCAGCTTTTGGTAACTTGGTACCTAGAGATATCGCTTCGCGTGCTGCTAAAGAAAGATGTGATGCTGGTTTTGGTGTGAACAAAACTGGTGAAGCAGTTTACTTAGATTTTGCTGCAGCAATTGAGCGTTATGGTAAAGAACAAGCTTATGTTAAAGGTTTTGATGCCAATGACAAAGCGTTAGTAACAAAATTAGGAGCTGCTATTGTAGCTAATAAATACGGAAACTTATTCCAAATGTATGAGAAAATCGTTGATGAGGATCCATACACAACTCCAATGATGATTTATCCAGCAGTACACTATACTATGGGTGGTATTTGGGTTGATTATAACTTACAAACTACAATTCCAGGTTGTTTCAGTATTGGAGAAGCTAACTTCTCTGATCACGGAGCGAACCGTCTTGGAGCTTCTGCTTTAATGCAAGGTCTAGCTGATGGGTATTTTGTATTGCCATACACAATTGGTGATTACTTAGCACCAGACATTAAAACAGGAAAAATTTCTACTGATTTACCTGAATTTGTTGAAGCTGAGAAAAATGTAAAAGCACGTATTGATCAGTTTATCAATAACAACGGTACGCATTCTGTTGATTATTTCCATAAGAAACTTGGAAAAATCATGTGGAACAAAGTGGGTATGGCTCGTAATGCGAAAGGATTAACAGAGGCAATTGAAGAAATTGCAGCATTAAGAGAAGAATTTTACAGAGATGTAAAAGTTCCTGGAGATGCATACAGTTTCAATCAAGAGCTTGACAAAGCTGGTCGTGTTGCTGATTTCTTAGAATTAGGAGAGTTGTTTGCTAAAGATGCATTGCACCGTAATGAATCTTGTGGAGGTCACTTCCGTGAAGAATACCAATCTGAGGATGGTGAAGCACAACGAGATGATGAGAACTATGCTTATGTTGCAGCATGGGAATACATGGGTAAACCAAGTGAGGCTATACTTCACAAGGAACCTTTAGTCTATGACAATGTTAAACTAGTAACGCGTAGTTATAAATAGGAATCAGTCCGAGATAAAAATGATGGTATTACCACTTTTTGATTCTAAGACTTTCAAACGAAAGAAAATATGAAACTTACATTAAAAATATGGCGTCAAGCCAACGCCAAAGCAGAAGGTAAAATCGTTGAGTATCCATTAGATGGCATTGAGGAAGATATGTCTTTCCTAGAGATGCTTGATGTGCTTAACGAAGGCTTAATTAACAAAGGAGATTTACCAGTATCTTTTGATCATGATTGTCGCGAAGGTATTTGCGGTTCATGTTCTTTGTATATCAATGGTGAAGCGCATGGTCCAGACAGACGTGTACCTACTTGTCAATTACACATGAGAATGTTTAAAGACGGTGATACTATTTTTATAGAGCCGTTTAGAGCCAAAGCTTTTCCAGTAATTAAAGATTTAGTTGTTGACAGAAGTGCTTTTGATAGAATTCAACACGCAGGTGGATTTGTATCTGTAAATACTTCAGGAAAACCAACAGATGCTAATGCAATTTTGATTCCTAAGCACGATGCAGATAGAGCATTTGATGCTGCTACTTGTATTGGTTGTGGAGCTTGTGTAGCAAGTTGTAAAAACTCATCTGCTATGCTTTTCGTATCGGCAAAAGTATCACAATATGCATTATTGCCACAAGGTAAAGTTGAGGCGGCTGATCGTGTAATGAACATGGTTGCTCAAATGGATGCTGAAGGTTTTGGTAACTGTACTAATACTGGAGCGTGTGAAGTTGAATGCCCAAAAGGAATTTCTCTTGAAAACATTGCCAGAATGAATAGAGAATATTTATCGGCTAGCTTAAAAGGATAATTAGTTAGTCTTAAAAATTAGAGTCTTAGGACAAAAAATTCATAATTATAAAAAACGCATTCAATCTCAAAGTTGAATGCGTTTTTTTTGGTCTAAATGTTAGGTTTAAAAAGTGTTCTAGTCTTTCCATCCCCATGGAGCAGTGGGTGTTGCTACTGCTTTTGTTAAATCAAATTTTACCGTAAACAATCTGTCAGAACCTATGCGTCTTAAGTTATAGGTAAACGAGGTCTCATCAATTGTAATCCACCAGACATTAGTTGCGGCGTTCGGAATTAAATTTAATGTTTCTTGATCTGCTGGAAAAAATTGAATACTAGCACTGCCTGAATTTGGACTCGTCCCGCCGTACTGTGTCACTTTATCTTCAGTTCCATCCTCGTGTCTGTGATCGTGTTTAAGTTTAATTCTGTCGTTTTCAAACGTTAAAACCCAAGTTCTTGATTTGTCTTCGCCAACAAAAAACGGAATTTTAATGGTGTTTTTGGTGCAGCTTCTAACATGCATTACTAGTTTTTTATCCCTAAAAGTATCATTAGAAGCACTTTCTTTGATTTCTCCTTCAAACGACTTTCCACAATGTTTTTGTAGGTTTTCCCAAAATTGTTGCGCGCCCATTTTTTCTTGTGCTTGCAGTATTAACTGAGTTAAAAGCAAAATGGCAACGAATATTTTTTTCATGTTTTAGTTTTTTTTGCTAATGTAAGGAAGTTACGGTACGTATAGAATTGTTATTTTTATAGAAAATTAGAAAAAAATGAAAATAGCCTTTATTCAAGCTCCGTTGTTATGGGAAAATCCAAAGGAAAATCGTGTATATTTTGAATCCAAAATCAATGAAATACAACTTGATGTACAAATAATAGTCTTGCCAGAGATGTTTACTAGTGGTTTTACCATGAATCCTGAACGTGTTGCTGAAGGCATGCAGGGTGAAACCTTAACTTGGTTAAAACAACTTGCTTCCAATAGAAATTGTGCTTTTATGGGTAGTCTCGTGATCACAGAGGGAGATCAGTTTTTTAACAGGTTCGTTTTTGTTGCGCCTTCTGGAAAGGTCGAATATTATGATAAGAAACATTTGTTTACATTGTCTGGTGAAAACATTGCTTATATTTCAGGTAAAGAAAAGTGTATTATTGAATATCTAGGTTGGAAAATTTGTCCTTTAATTTGTTATGATTTGCGTTTCCCAGTTTTTTCTAGAAATACAGAGGATTATGACTTATTAGTTTATGTTGCCAGCTGGCCAAAAACAAGGGTAAATGCTTGGGATATTTTACTTCAGGCGCGAGCTGTTGAGAATATGTGTTATGTTATAGGAGTTAACAGATTAGGAACTGATGGAAATGGGTATGAATACGTAGGGCATTCCCAAGCCGTAGATTTTTTAGGTCATTATTTACAAGAGCCTACCCAAATTGAAGGTTCTTTTGTCGTAACATTAAATAAGGAAAAGTTAGTTGAAACAAGACAAAAACTAGGTTTTCTTAATGATCGAGACGTATTTGAAATAATAGATAACTAAGGTTATTTTTTGTTTGTTTCTTTCTTTTTAATTTCGGGGGTGTACGGAATACCTAAATCAAAGAGTTGATTTACATCCCAATTGGCACGAACATCTATTTCTTTAGAAAAGTATATTACTTCTTCGGCTTGGAGTTTATTAAGGTAGTCTCCTGGATCCCACTTGCCGTTTTTATTGGAGTCATAAGTGGCTCTAAGCGTATATTGTGCGGGTTCTATTAAATTGAAATTGATAGTGCTGTTTTCTGTAGTATATTCAGAGGCTAGTACATCACCTTTTGCATTTGTTAACTCAATAAGTACAGGATAACTTTTAACTTTTTGAAGGTTTACGCTTAGATTTCCATAATCAGAGGTGTTTCTAGTACTGAATTTAAAGGTTAAGGTGTCATTCTTTTTTTCAAAAAAATCAGTAAAAGCTTCTGGTAAAACCGTCATCACGTAGTTTTCTGAAGGTTCTTTTTTAAAGTCAAAATACAAGCGTTGATTGTATTCATCATACTCAGTTTTAAATGGAATCGATTTTTTGTTTTTATCCAATAAAGTTATTTTTTCGTTTACAATATTAATTAATGGCGTACTAGCTTCAAGAGTAAACTGCTCTCTGAATTTCAAGTCGCCCATTTGTAGTGGCGTCACATTTAAAGTGTCCTTTTTTTGATCCTTAATTTTAAAGGAAAATTTAGTTTCATACTTATCTTTTTTTACAAATAACTTCAAGGAATCTGTTTTAATAGGTTTATACCATATTTGGAGTGAATCCTTTTTTGGAAATTTTGTAACCAAGTGATTTATTTCGGTAGCATTATCTTTTAATGTTAATTTAGGTAAATCTTTAGGGTTGTCCATTGTTCCCTCATAACCCATTATGAGTTTGTTGCCGGCAGCTTGTACTGGTCTAATAGCCTTAAATGGTAGCTTTTCTTTGAAGATTTCGAGTTCATAAAGCGTATCGTTTGGTACAGATATAAATTCTTTTACAAACCCAATCTTGTCTTTCTTAGGGTCAAATTTATTATTGTTATTGTAGTCCTTAAGCGCTACAAGTAAATATTTCCCAGCTTTAAGGTTTTCTAATTTGAAACTTTTCAAACTATCAAGAGTATTTGTGATGTATCTTGGATTTTCCTTGTAAATTACAGAGTCATTAAATTTTTCGTTTACTTCATACAGCATAACCGAAACGAAAGGCTCCACTTCTTTATCAAGAGCACTTTTTATGGTTCCTCCTAGTTGCAAAGAATCAATTGTTGCTCCTGTAGAGAACACATATTTAAACTGGTTTAGTGGGTTCTCTTCATTATTATCTGCAATACTCTGTCCGAAATTGAGACTGTAAGTAGTATTGGGTTGTAAAGTATCTTTGAGCGTAATTGTTATCGTTTTTGTGGGTGTGGTAGGTATAATAAGCGGTTCATTTTTCATGGGAGGAGAAATGATAAGTTGCTTATTTAAGTTTTTCAATTTAATATTCTCGTCAAATACCAACTGAATCTTGTTTCCAGTGAAATTGGTGCTAAAATTTTTAGGGAAACTTACCTTAAGAATTGGCGCAATGGTATCTTTTAGACCACCAGTAATAGTGCCTCTTTTTGCACAACTCGCTAAGATTATTAAAAAGAGAAAAAAAGTATATTTGAGATTGTTTTTCAACATGGTAAATTCTGATTTCAGTTTACAAAATAACGACTATAATTTATGCTTTCGAAATATTTTAAGGATTTATTATCAATAGTAGCTGCAATAGATTAGTGATAATTTTGGTCTACGAATATAAATACTAATTTTACATAATTGGCTGCTTAGTCAAAAAACAGGTTGTTTTAAAATATAAATAAATTTATTCATGAGAAAAATAGAACACATAGGAATTGCTGTAAAAGATTTAGAGGTATCTAACTTGGTTTTTGAAAAATTGTTTGGAGCACCAGCTTATAAATTTGAAGAAGTTCTGAGCGAGGGTGTCACTACTTCTTTTTTTCAGAGCGGACCCAATAAGATTGAATTACTAGCTGCAACTCATCCGGATAGTCCAATAGCTAAGTTTTTAGAGAAAAAAGGTGAAGGGATTCATCATATTGCTTTTGATGTAGCAGATATTGAGTCAGAAATTGTTCGATTAAAGCAAGAAGGCTTTGTGGTCCTTAATGAAACTCCGAAAAAAGGAGCTGATAATAAGCTAGTTGTGTTTTTGCATCCCAAAAGCACAAATGGAGTTTTGATTGAACTGTGTCAAGAGATCGTATGATTTTAAATGCTATGTAGTGTAGGTCGTTAGTATTCAATGCATTCGGATTGCTTTGAATTTTTTTTTATAAAAGAGTAAAAAACTATGTCAAATTTATTTGTAGCAATTAAAAAATAGTAGTAATATTGCAACCTCATAACCGGTCCTATAGCTCAGCTGGTTAGAGCACCTGACTCATAATCAGGTGGTCCCTGGTTCGAGCCCAGGTGGGACCACTCTTTAAGTTTAAAAAGCCTTATAAACATTCTGTTTGTAAGGCTTTTTTATTTCCAAGATGTGTTAGAGATTTATGGTGATGTCTGTTTCATTTTAAATCCTGAAGTTAAAGTAGTATATAAAATGTTTGTTTGTATAGTTGTTACTTGTTGTAGACTTTTAAAAGAGATTGTCTAGCTGCAAAAGTTATAGATTTAGATTTAGCGTAATTCTTGTTTTAGTAAGATTTTGTTATAATAGTAATAACTAGGCATGTTATTGATAAAAAACAAGTTAATCCGGTTAAATTTCTTTTTTGTGTCGTTAATTTTATTTATTTTTGTGTCGACATGAAACAACTATCAAATAAATACCACCTTTCGTTTGTGTTGACTTTTGCTTTTGTAATTTTTGCAAAAGCACAACCGCCACCACCACCTCCGCCAGGTGCGCCGCCACCTGTATTTCCAATTGATGACTGTGTTTATGTGGTTATGATATTAGCTGTTTTTTTAGGGATTTATCTCATTATTTATAACACAAAAAAACCTTTAGGAAGCTAAAGGTTTTTTTTGTGGGTGTTATTTTGTGCTGTGAAGCCGGGATACGTATTTACCAATAACATCAAATTCTAAATTTACTTTAGTGCCAACTGTAAAAGTGTTGAAGTTGGTATGCTCATAAGTATATGGGATAATAGCGACGCTAAATCTATCTTTTTGTGAATCTACTACGGTTAAACTTACTCCGTTTACAGTAATAGATCCTTTTTCGATTGTTATATTATTCAAATTACTGTCGTATTCAAACGTGTATTTCCAGCTCCCGTTCGTTTCATCGGCTTGAATGCAAGTTCCTACTTGGTCAACATGTCCTTGTACAATATGTCCGTCAAGCCTATCACCAAGCTTCATAGCGCGTTCCAGGTTTACAATATCATTTGCACTCCAGTGAGATAGGTTGGTTTTTTGTAAAGTTTCATCTATGGCAGTCACTGTGTAGCGGTCATCTTGTATGGCTACTACTGTCAGGCATACGCCGTTATGTGCTACGCTTTGGTCTATTTTAAGTTCGTTTGTTATAGAGGAACTGATGGTAATATGCACATTAGAATTCTCTTTTTGTATTTCTTGGATAGTACCAAGTGTTTCTATAATTCCTGTAAACATTTCTTGTTTTATTTTACTAAATTTGCAGTTCAAAATTAGCAATAAATAACGGTAGTCATGGTGAAAAATGCAGAAAATATAATTGTAGGGATTTCTATAGGAGATTTAAACGGTATTGGAAGCGAGGTAGTTTTGAAAACATTTGAGGATTCTCGAATGTTAGAAATGTGTACTCCAGTTATTTTTGCAAATGTAAAAATGTTAACTTTTATTAAAAAAACATTTCAATCTACATCATTGTTGCACGGAATAGACAAGTTAGACCAACTTGTTCATGGTAAAGTTAATGTTTTAAATGTTTGGAAGGAAGGAGTAGAGTTAAATCTTGGCAAATCTGATGTTAAAGCAGGAGAGTATGCAATTAAGTCTTTTGTAGCAGCCACAACAGCGCTAAAGGAAGGTGGAATTGATGTGTTAGTAACTGCTCCTATTAACAAATCTAATATACAATCGGAAGATTTTGTATTTCCGGGACATACAGATTACTTGGATCAAGAATTAGAGGGAAATGCATTGATGTTGATGGTTCAAGATAATTTGAGAGTAGGTTTGCTTACAGATCATATTCCTTTAAGTGAAGTTGCATCGCATCTCACTGAGGAGTTAATTGTTAGAAAGATAGAAACAATCAAGCAATCTTTAATTCAAGATTTTAGTATTAATAAGCCGAAAATTGCTGTGTTGGGACTAAATCCTCACTGTGGCGATGGTGGAGTGATAGGGAATGAGGAAAATTTAGTTTTGAAACCGGTTTTAAAAAAAATATTTGATAAAGGAACACTTGTTTTTGGGCCTTTTTCAGCAGATGGTTTTTTTGGAAGTAATCAATACGAAAAATACGACGCTATAATAGCAACCTATCATGATCAAGGATTGATACCTTTTAAAACATTGTCTTTTGGCAAAGGAGTAAATTATACAGCAGGTTTGCATAAAATTAGAACTTCGCCAGATCACGGGACGGCTTATGAAATCGCGGGTAAAGGTATTGCTGATTTCAATTCATTTAAAGAGGCGGTTTATTTAGCTATTGATGTGTTTCATTCTAGAAATCAATATGCCGAAATCAGTAAAAAACCGCTTAGAATAAAAGAAAAACAGTTGTGAACAAAAAAAAGTGAATAAGATTATTAGATTTGCAATAAATTTATATCTTTGCACTCCCGAAGTTTAGGGTCAAATTGTGGTTAAAATGAAGAACACGAAAGAATATTTGATACCTTTTATAGGTTTGAAGCTAGGGAAACATAATTTTGAATATCAAATTGATAATAAGTTCTTTGAAATCTTTGATTACAATGAATATCAAGATTCAAATATCAAAGTAAATGTAGTTTTGGATAAAAAAAGTACATTTCTAGAATTAAGTTTTAAACACAAAGGATATGTAAATGTTCCTTGTGACTTGACCAGTGAAGATTTTAACTTGGCTGTAAAAGGAAAAATGAAACTTATAGTTCGTTTTGGTGAAGAATTTAACAATGATAATGAGGAGTTATTAATACTTCCTCACGGAGAGTTTGAGATAGATATAGCGCAATATATTTATGAAATGATTGTGTTGTCAGTTCCTTTAAGACGGGTTCATCCTGGCGTAAAAGACGGTACTTTGCAAACAGAAGCTTTGCAAAAACTAAGTAAACTTGCTGTAAGCGAAGAGAAAGAAGAAATTAAAGAAGAAGAAAATATTGACCCGCGATGGGACAAATTAAAGCAACTATTAACGGATAAATAATATAGTAAAATGGCACATCCTAAGAGAAAAATCTCCAAAACAAGAAGAGATAAGAGAAGAACACATTATAAAGCTACTGTAGCACAAATTGCAACTTGTCCTATCACAGGAGAAGCACACTTATACCACAGAGCATACTGGCACGAAGGTAAAATGTATTACAGAGGGCAAGTTGTTATAGATAAATCTGTAGCTGTTGCTTAATACATTACGGTAAATGATATTCGAACTCTCACATCGTGAGAGTTTTTTTTGTTGATTATAATTAGAGCTAATTATAAAACAACACATTCTGAAAAAAATGAAAATTTTTTTGTAATTTTCACGTCTTTTAAAAAATTTTCAAATGGAAACATTTGACTTGAAATAAATGCAACAATGAATACAATCACAGCCGCAATAACCGCTGTTGGTGCCTACGTACCTGATTTTGTACTTTCGAACAAAGTATTAGAAACAATGGTTGATACCAATGACGAATGGATTACTTCACGTACAGGAATTAAAGAGAGAAGAATACTTAAGGATACAGATAAAGGAACCTCTTTTTTAGCTATAAAAGCTGCTCAAGATTTGATAGCAAAAGCTAATATTGATCCTCTTGAAATTGATATGGTGATATTGGCCTCAGCTACACCAGATATGCCTGTAGCTTCAACTGGAGTTTTTGTAGCCACACAAATAGGTGCTACAAATGCATTTGCATATGACTTGCAAGCTGCATGTTCTAGTTTTTTATATGGTATGTCAACCGCATCAGCTTACATAGCCTCAGGAAAATATAAAAAAGTACTGTTAATAGGTGCTGATAAAATGTCCTCAATTGTAGATTATACAGATAGAGCTACTTGTATCATTTTTGGTGATGGTGCAGGAGCCGTATTGTTTGAGCCTAACTATGAAGGATTAGGTTTGCAAGACGAATATTTGCGTAGCGATGGAGTAGGTAGAGATTTTTTAAAGATAGATGCAGGAGGATCACTTAACCCTACATCATTTGAAACCGTAAGAGACAATAAGCACAGTATTGTGCAGGATGGTAAAACTGTTTTTAAATACGCAGTTACTAACATGGCCGATGCTAGTGAATTGATATTAAAAAGAAATAATTTGACCAATACTGATGTTGATTGGTTGGTTCCTCATCAAGCAAATAAACGTATTATTGACGCTACAGCAAGCAGAATGGAACTTGAAGACTCTAAAGTACTTGTAAATATTGAGAAATATGGCAATACCACGTCAGCTACTTTACCCTTAGTTTTATATGACTTTGAGCACTTATTAAAAAAGGGTGATAACATAATATTAGCAGCATTTGGTGGTGGATTCACTTGGGGATCTATCTATTTAAAATGGGCATACGATAAAAAATAAATTTAAACTAAAAACAAATAATCATGGATTTAAAAGAAATTCAAAATCTAATCAAGTTTGTAGCAAATTCAGGTGTTGCAGAAGTTAAATTAGAAATGGATGATGTAAAAATTACCATTAGAACCACTTTAGAAGGAAATGTAACTGAGACTACTTATGTACAGCAGATGCCAGCTCAAGCAGCAATTCAGCAAGCAGTTGTACCACAGCAAATTGCTCCAGTTGCTGTAACTCCAGAAGCTCCAGTTGTAGAAAATGCACATTATATTACTATAAAGTCACCAATTATTGGAACTTTTTATAGAAAACCATCACCAGACAAACCTATGTTTGTTGAAGTAGGTAAATCAATTGCAAAAGGAGATGTTTTATGTGTAATTGAAGCCATGAAATTATTTAACGAAATAGAGTCTGAAGTTTCAGGTAAGATCGTTAAAATATTGGTAGACGATATGTCGCCAGTTGAGTTTGATCAACCGTTATTTTTAGTTGATCCATCATAAAGAAATTTTAAACTAAAAAATTATTTTTGATATCGAATATTTCGAAAATCAATAAAACTTAGATTTAAAATTTACATTTAAAATTTCAAATAAGATGTTTAAAAAAATATTAATTGCAAATAGAGGTGAGATTGCATTGCGCGTTATTAGAACGTGTAAAGAAATGGGCATAAAAACAGTTGCAGTATACTCTACTGCTGATGCTGATAGTTTGCATGTGAAATTTGCTGACGAAGCGGTTTGTATAGGGCCACCTCCAAGTAATTTATCTTACTTAAAAATGTCAAATATTATTGCAGCTGCCGAAATTACAAACGCAGATGCAATTCATCCAGGGTATGGTTTTTTATCTGAAAATTCAAAATTTTCAAAGATATGCCAAGAACACGGTATAAAATTCATTGGGGCTTCTCCTGAAATGATTGATAGAATGGGAGACAAAGCTTCTGCTAAATCGACTATGATTGAAGCAGGTGTTCCATGTGTTCCAGGTTCTGTAGGGATTTTAGAATCGTACGAACAAGCGTTACAATTAGCAAGAGAGTTCGGATTTCCAGTTATGTTAAAAGCTACTGCTGGAGGTGGAGGAAAAGGAATGCGTGCCGTTTGGAAAGAAGAGGATTTATTGAAAGCATGGGAAAGTGCTCGTCAAGAGTCGGCTGCAGCATTTGGTAATGATGGAATGTATCTTGAAAAATTAATCGAAGAACCACGTCATATCGAAATTCAAGTTGTAGGTGATGCTTACGGTAAAGCATGTCACTTATCTGAAAGAGATTGTTCTGTTCAAAGACGTCATCAAAAACTTACCGAAGAAACGCCTTCGCCTTTCATGACTGACGAATTGCGTCAAGCTATGGGTGCAGCAGCAGTAAAAGCAGCTGAGTTTATTAAGTATGAGGGTGCCGGAACAGTAGAATTCTTAGTAGATAAGCACCGTAACTTCTACTTTATGGAAATGAATACGCGTATTCAAGTTGAGCATCCTATTACTGAACAAGTAATTGATTATGATTTGATACGTGAGCAAATATTAGTGGCTGCCGGTGTGTCTATCTCAGGTAAAAATTATTTGCCACAATTACACGCAATTGAGTGCCGTATTAATGCAGAAGATCCTTATAATGATTTTCGTCCTTCACCAGGAAAAATTACTACGTTGCACATGCCAGGCGGACATGGTGTACGCTTAGATACACACGTGTATTCTGGTTATACAATTCCTCCAAATTACGATTCAATGATTGCAAAACTGATTACTACTGCTCAATCTCGTGAAGAAGCTATTAGTAAAATGAGAAGAGCATTAGATGAATTCGTAATTGAAGGTATAAAAACTACCATTCCATTCCACAGACAATTGATGGATGATCCACGATACATTGCGGGAGATTATACTACTGCTTTTATGGATACTTTTAAAATGAACGATCCAGAATAAACACTTGTTTGTTGAACAATATAAAAATCCCGTCAAATATTTTTTTGACGGGATTTTTTTGATACTACTGTTATTATACTATTTAGACTTATAAAAGGAACTAAAGAAGTGGAATGCATTTTTTATACCATACAAATTATTTAGTTCGGCTACTCTCATAATTTTTTAAAAAGAACCTTGCATCAGTGTAAGGTTCTTTTTGGTTATGGATTCAAATAAATTTAACCAACTGTGTATTTATTACACAGTTTTACATTGTTTTTTCTCGTTTTACACAGTACAGCCATAAGTGTTAAATTTGTAACTAGTTTAAAAATAGTCAATTATGATAATGGATAGTTGTGTTTTAAAATTGGTATGATTATTCTATTATCATTAGTATTAAAACTAATTATATAATCTTAAATATTACATCACATGAAAAAGTTAATCGTATCAGCAGCTATTGTTTTAGGAAGTTTATCAACTTTTGCAACACCAGTACAAAGCGCAAATAAAGAATTGCAAACAGTAAATGTGCAAGAGGAATACACAGAAGTTAAATTAGAAGAAGTTCCTGCTGCTATAAAAGAAGCATTAAAAAAAGCATATCCTGAAGCAGTTTTAGATAAGGCTTATGTTAATCCTAAAAAAGAGTATAAACTAGACATTACTATTGGGGACAAAAAAGGAAGTCTTTTTGCAGACGAATTAGGAAACTGGATTAAGAAATAAGATAAAGAAGTAAATACAACAACATTTAAAAACAAATACCATGAAAAAGTTAATAGTATCAGCAGCAATTGTTTTGGGCAGTTTTTCAACTTTTGCAACACCAGTTCTAAAAGCTAAAAAAGTATTGCAAACAGTAAATATGCAAGAGGAATACACAGAAATTAAACTAGAAGAAGTTCCTGCAGCCATAACAGAAGCATTAAAAAAAGCATATCCTGACGCAGTTTTAGATAAGGCCTATGTAAATGCTAATAAAGAGTACAAATTAGACGTTACGCAAGGAGATAAAAAAGGGAATTTATTTGCCGATGCAAACGGGAAATGGATTCAAAAGTAGTCTTTTGTAATGTAGTAAAAATTACAGTTGGAGACCAGAAGGCTACTGTACATGCAGATGCTAATGGCAACTGGATCAATAAATAATTAGGTAATTTTTTATTTTTAAAAAAGAGAGATTGTTTTTAACAGTCTCTCTTTTTTTGAAATAATTAGCAAAATACTATTTAAATAACTTTAATTTAGCAGTAAAGTTTAAAACACAATGGCTAAAATTTTGTTGATAGAGGATGATGTGCCTTTTTGTAAGTTAGTAGAAAAATTTCTAGTTAAAAAATCTTTTGAAGTAGTTACTGCATTTTCAGCTGCTGAAGCGAGGATTATATTGAAAACTAATGAATTTGACCTCGTAATCACAGATGTACGACTACCAGATTTTGATGGAGTTTTACTTATGTCTGAAATAAAAGCAATCTTTCCTGACGTTCCCGTATTACTAATGACTGGATATGCCGATGTGAGTACGGCAGTTAAAGCAATAAAAAATGGCGCAGCAGATTATATTTCAAAACCTTTTAATCCGGAGGAAGTTCTGTTGGTAATTGCAAATGCATTGCGACAGGATGAAAATACAATACCCACTACAACCGAAAAGAGTCCTAAAAAAGTAAAACAACCTGTAGAGAAATCTAGTAATACTTTTGTAAAAGGCATTTCAAAAGCTTCATTAAAGCTTGCAGAGTACATACAATTGGTAAGTCCCACTACAATGTCTGTATTGGTCATTGGCGAAAGCGGAACAGGAAAAGAGGTGATTGCTAAAAGTATTCATGAAAATAGCGCCCGCAAAAATACCAATTTCATTGCTGTTGATTGTGGATCAATCCCCAAAGAGTTAGCAGCTAGTGAATTTTTTGGTCATGTAAAAGGTTCTTTCACAGGAGCTATTCAAGATAAAATTGGTTTTTTTGAAGCAGCAAATAATGGAACCATTTTTTTAGACGAAATAGGAAATCTTTCCTATGAAAATCAAATACAGCTTTTACGAGCCTTACAGGAAAGAAAAATAAAACCTGTAGGAAGCAATAAAGAAATTGCTGTGGATATCCGAATTATTACAGCTACCAATGAAGACTTGAGGGAAGCGGTTAAGAAAGGAGATTTCCGAGAAGATTTGTACCATAGAATCAATGAGTTTTCTATTCATTCTCCTTCTTTAGTAGAACGAAATGAAGATTTAATGCTGTTTGCTGATTTTTTTCTTGAAAAAGCAAATCAAGAACTACAAAAAAATGTCATTGGATTTTCCCCAGAGGTCATGAGTATTTTTCAAAATTACAGATGGCCAGGAAATCTAAGAGAATTACAAAATTGTATTAAGCGCGCTACGCTTTTAACAGCGGGAGATTTTGTAGAGAAAGAAGCATTACCAGCAGAATTTTTTCAAAGTACAGACAAGCTAAGTGATGATTTTTCGTTATCAGAAAACGAAAAGGAAGCTATTCTAGAAGCCTTATCTAGGACAAATAACAATAAAACAGAAGCGGCTAAATTGCTTAAGATCAATAGAAAAACATTATATAATAAACTAAAGCTATACGATATCAGTTAATGCAGTTCCTTGTTTAAAAGTGCAAAAAGTACCGGTATTTTATCTTTTAAATCCAGTACCAAAGCATGAAATTCTTCACTAGTAGTGTCTTTGTTTTCCAAGTGGTCTAAAATAGTACTAATGTGTACTGCTTTGATTTGCTTAAACATTGGATTCATTTTATGAGCAAGTTCGTTAATCTCAATACGGTTGTTTTTCTGTACTGCTTGTTCTAATAAGGTCATAGCTTCAAGTGTTCCAGACATGAAAGATTGCAAAATATCATTAAGACCTTGATTATCATCGGGTAAAAAAGCTTTGAGTTCTTTTAATGAATATAGTTTCTCAGGAGTTTTGGTCTTTTTATTTTTTACTTTTTGATTCGGTATTTCGCTGTTATTATAAATTGCATGTATGGTATTAAGCAATATTTTTGGCGAATACGGTTTTCTTACCACTGTAATAAATCCAGCTTCTGTATATTCCTCTAGAATCAAATCATTTCTACCAGTAACGGCAATAATAGGTTGCTTGTCATAATTGGTTTTTTGGGCATTTTGTAGTTCTTTGATAAATAAAAATCCATCCATAACAGGCATTTGAATGTCGGTTATAATTAGGTCAAATGCCTGGTTTTCAATCCAGTTCAGTGCCTCAGTTGCTTTGCCAAAAGGATGTACGTCAAAGTTATGTTGTTGCAATACTTCGGTAGTTAATTGCAATAGGTTCTGATCGTCGTCAATAAGAACTGCAATTCGCTTGCTTTGCAATTCGTTTGCTGGAGCAGATAAATGATCTAGCGTTGTCGTGTCATATCGCAACGGAATTTGAATTTCGAAGATACTTCCTTTACCTAATTCACTTTTTAAGTTTAAATCACCACCTAAAATACTAGCCATTTTTTTAGAGATGGTTAGGCCAAGGCCGGTTCCGCCATATTTTTTTTCAATTTGATCGTCTGCTTGTGTAAATTCTTCAAAAATTAATTCTTGATTTTTTGTCGCTATTCCTATTCCTGAATCTTCAATTAGGATTGTAATTATTTTGGACTTTTTGTTCGCTTTTGCGGTAATTTTAATAAAACCTTTTTCAGTAAACTTGAACGCATTCCCAACGATGTTTGATATTATTTGTCGCAATCTAAAAGGGTCTCCAATTATTCTTTGTTCTAAATCCGAATCAATATCCAGTAGCAATTCTATTGTTTTATGAGCGTAAACGGCTTGTATGCTGGTGCTGAATTCTTTTATACTTTCAGGCAGTGAAAAAGGGATTTTCTCGATAGTAATTTTTCCAGCTTCAATTTGAGTGAAATCCAGCAAGTCTTGAACTAGTTTAGAAATATAGTCAGCTGAACCCTTGATGTTCTGCGTAAAATGCAATTGTTTCGAGCTTAAGTCTGAGTTTCCTAATAACTCTGTGTAACCTACAATCGTACTCAACGGTGTTTTTAAATCATGACTCACCGTAGAAATCAGTTGTTCTCTGCTGGTTAGTAGTTTTTTTGCCTTGAGATTAGCAGTTTCTAATTGTTTTTTATAGGACTGTGTTTTTGAAAAATCATTTAAAATAAGAATTAAAAATAAGAGCGTCAATACCAGCCCAATAATAGCTGCACTCGTGACTATTTGATTGGTTTTTTGTAATGATTTTTCTCTTTCAGTAAAGTTTTTCGCTGTGTTCGCAATAATTTCTCTTTCAATTGTTTCAAGTACTTTACGCAATTGTTCAGAAATAGAAAGTCCGTTTTGAAGTAGTTTATTTTCCTCTAGGATCAGTAAATTTTTTTTATTTGCGGTCTCCGTTTTTACTTGATTTAAAAGCATTTTTGAAGTACTAATAATAGAGTCTGATTCTTTTTTGCTTAAAGTGTTGCTACTATCATCAGGGATATTTTGGTTTAAATAAGCAACATATTTTTTTAAAACATTGCGCTGATAATCGGCCATTTCCGCTGGATTTTTTACAAAATCTTCTAATTGTAGCTTCCGCATGGAAGACTCCATTTTTGTCAAGTCGGTTATGGCACTGCTAACAGCGGTTTCATCTTCGGTTTTATTTTTTATGGCTTTTAACTGTAGAATGTTTTTGGTTTTTTTAGACAACAAAATCTGAACACTATTCAGCAATTGTACTTGGTCTGGCGTAGACACAGCAGTTTTCAAGGAGTCAATTGCAATAGTCAAGGATCTGGTTTTAGCTACGTACTGCTTAAAATCAGTTTCTGAATCAGACTGAATGGCTATTCGAGCCAAACTTTCTGTTTTGTATAAGTCAGATAATACAGTACTAACTTTTAATACAGCATCATTTTTATCAGAAATACTTTTTTCAGGTCGAGTGAAACTTTTGTTTTCGGAGTATAAAAACCACCCAACACTACCAAAGAGGAGTACTAACAGAAGGTAGCCTAGAAAAACTTTTACAGGGATGTAGCTTTTTTTTTGATCCATTTTCAAAGTTAAAAATTGCAAGATACATTATAGTTAAGATAATCAAAATATTCAAAATCGTAACTCAAAAAAAACCTCACTGGGAGGTGAGGTTTTTACTTGTACTATTATTTATAGAGTTTCTTTAAGCCATTTGAAAAATTCAGTTTGCCAAACTAAAGCATTTTGTGGTTTTAATACCCAATGGTTTTCTTCGGGGAAGTATAGAAATCTACTTTTTAAACCGCGTAGTTGAGCCGCCTGGAAAGCTTCTTGTCCTTGTCCTATTGGTACACGAAAGTCTTTTCCACCTTGAATGATTAAAATAGGTTTGTTCCATTTTTCTACTAAATTCATCGGGTTGAATGTGGTGTATGTTTTTTGAGCAGTGGCATTGTTTTTCTCCCAATAAGCTCCACCAAAATCCCAATTGCTAAAGAAAACTTCTTCGGTTGTCCCAAACATGCTTTGAGTATTGTAGACCCCATCGTGGGCGATAAATGTTTTGAAACGGTTGTTGTGAATTCCTGCCAAATAAAAAACAGAATACCCACCATAGCTCGCTCCCACACATCCTAATCTAGTTTTGTCTACGTAATTTTCTTTGGCCACAGCATCAATGGCTGATAGGTAATCATCCATAACCTGTCCGCCCCAGTCCTTACTGATTTCCTCATTCCAAGCTACTCCATGACCAGGCATTCCACGACGATTAGGAGCTACCACAATATATCCATTAGCCGCCATTAATTGTAAATTCCATCTGTAGGAATAAAATTGAGTCAATGCAGATTGTGGTCCGCCTTGGCAATACAAGAGTGTCGGGTATTTTTTTGAAGCGTCAAAATTAGGTGGAAGCACCACCCAAACTAACATTTTTTTACCATCTGTAGTGGTTACATATCGTTTCTCTGTTTTGCTTAGCGCCAAAGTGGAGTACGTAGCGGTGTTAACATTCGATAGTTGTTTCCAAGTGTTTTTACTCAAATTATAAGAATATATTTCTGAAGCATGATTCATATCGGTGCGTGTCACGAGAATGTTTTCACCAGTTAAACCAATAAGATCATTCACATCAAAATCACCTTCAGTTAGTTGACGAACGGTTATGGCAATGCGTGTTGCGCCAGGAAAATTCACTTCAAAAAGTTGTTTCGTTCCATCAACTGGGGCTACAAAATACACTTTCTTTCCATCAGCACTCCACATATAATGATCCACTGTGCCATCCCAATTTGCGGTGAGGTTTATTTTTATTCCTTTAAAAAGGACAATGATGTCATTTTTGTCCGCTTCATAGCCATTGCGTTTCATTTGCAGCCATGTCAAATTCCCGCTTGGTGAAAACTGTGGAGTAGTATCATAACCTTGGTTTTCTTCGGTTATGTTTGTTGTTTTTTTTGTTTCTAGATTGTACTCAAAGATATTGGTGTTGGTAGAAATAGCATATTCAGTACTTGCTTTTTTCTTGCACACGTAATAAATATTTTTGCTGTCTGGCGACCAAATATAATCTTCGTCACCACCAAAAGGTTTTTGTGGACTATCAAAATTTTCTCCTTCTTGGATGTCAATTCCTAATGCACTATCCTTATTTTCTTTAAAAAAAACATGGTTGTATTTGCCTTCATTCCAAGTGTCCCAATGGCGGTAATTCAATCCATCGTAGATTTGTACGTCTGATTTTTGAAGTTCTGGATAAAAATCTTTCCCGAGTACTTTTTCAACTTTTACTTCTTCGTGGTACACCACGTATTTCCCATCTGGCGAAATATTTTTGTCTTTCAGAATGTCTTTTGTATCTTTAATTTCAGTAGGATTTCCACCCTGTAAGGGAAGCGCATACATTTTTGATTCCGATTTATTATCTGAAACAGAAGGCGTGCTTACTTTGTAAATCACATTTTTTCCATCTAAGGAGATTCCTAGAGGGGTTACTCGACCTAGTTTCCAGAGTAATTCTGGAGTCATTGTATTTTGTGCCATTGTATTTAAACTGATCATTACTAAGGATATAAAAAGTGTTTTTTTCATGAGTAAAATTGCTTTTTTAGGATGTTAAAAATAGCTCTTTTTTTCTGATTTTTGTCTTTAAACGGAGTCTTTTTAGCCCCGATAGCAGTGGAAATCCTTTCTAGTCTTACATGTATTTCAGGTCTCTGAAATGTGTGTAAGACTAGAAAGATTGTAACGGATAGCGGGATTAGCTCCTAAAAAGTATTATTTTTATAAAAAAATTTCGAAATGGACCTGAGTTACTGGGAATTGAAAAACTGGTTTACCAATGTAGATTATACCATTGTAGGAAGTGGTATCGTGGGCTTGCATGCGGCCTTACGCTTGCGCGAAAAGTTTCAAGACAGCAAGATATTAGTTCTTGAAAAAGGGTTTTTGCCACAGGGAGCAAGCACTAAGAATGCTGGTTTTGCTTGTTTTGGTAGTCTTTCGGAGATTATAGACGATTTAAGAACACATACAGAGGAAGAAGTTGTTCAATTGATACAGAAAAGATGGCAAGGACTACAATTACTTAGAAACAAACTTGGGGATGCTGCCATTTATTTTAAACCTCATGGCGGTTATGAGCTTTTTCTAGAAGGAGACCAAGATGTTTTTCAGGACTGTTTGGGGAAACTTCCTTTTATCAATGAAGTTTTAAAGCCTCTGTTTAAATCGGATGTTTTTGCAAAAGAAATAGATCGTTTTGGGTTTAAAGGAATACACGAATACTTGATTTTTAATCCTTTTGAGGCACAAATTGATACCGGAAAAATGATGCATGCCCTGCTCAAAGAGGCGATAGCAAAGAATATTTTAATCCTTAACTCACAAACAGTTACCGATTTTCATGATACTGGAAACCAGGTTGCTGTAGCTTTAGGATCGTTTAGTTTTAGTACCAAAAAATTGTTTTTTGCTACTAATGGTTTTGCTCAAAAATTAACACAAAATGCTGTGCAACCAGCAAGAGCTCAGGTTGTAATTACAGAGCCCATTGCTGATTTAGATATTAAGGGAACTTTTCATTTAGACCGAGGTTATTATTATTTTAGGAATATTGACAATAGGATTTTATTAGGTGGTGGCAGAAATCTAGATTTTGCAACAGAAAATACCACTGAATTTGGTCAGACAGAAATTGTACAAAAAAAATTGGAACAACTCTTAAAAGAAGTAATTTTGCCAAATCATGATTTTAAAATAGCGCATAGCTGGAGCGGAATCATGGGAATAGGAACAAGTAAGAATCCCATTGTTTCTGCTCTTTCAGACAACGTATATTGCGGTGTGCGTCTAGGAGGAATGGGTGTGGCAATAGGGAGTTTAATAGGTACAGAATTAGCAGATTTACTATAATGGGAACACGAATTACACCAAAAAAATCCAAACAACCTGTCAAGAAAAACACAAGTTCTATTGGTACTAAGATCAGTAGGTTTTTGCTCAAAACGTTGCTTTGGTTTTTTGGGCTATCTCTTTTTTTTGTGGTTTTTTTCAAGTTTGTCCCTGTACCGTTTACGCCGTTGATGGTTATTAGAGTTTTTGAAAATAAAGTTGCTGGCAAGGAAGTTTTTTTCAGTCACGACTGGGAGCCCATTGAGAATATTTCCATGAATTTACAAAAAGCAGTTATTGCTAGTGAGGATGGGACGTTCTTAACGCACAATGGTTTTGATTTTGTTGCTATGCAAAAAGCCTATAAAAGTAACGAGAGAGGTCGCCGTATAAAAGGGGGTAGCACCATATCCCAACAAACTGCAAAAAATATATTTTTATGGCAAGGCCGTAGTTATTTGCGAAAAGGTTTAGAGGCGTATTTCACAGTTTTGATTGAACAAATATGGGGTAAAGAACGCATTATGGAGGTGTATCTTAATAGTATAGAAATGGGTAATGGTGTTTACGGAGCGCAAGCTGCAGCCGAACACTGGTACCGAAAAGGAGCTTCAAGCTTGACCCCGAAGCAAGCTGCGGGTATAGCTGCCATATTACCCAATCCTCGGAAGTACTCAGCAACTAGTTCCTCGTCATACATTAACAATCGTAAGTCTAAAATTGTTAGGATTATGAGGACTGTAGGTAAAGTCAATTATCATAAGTAGGTTTTGAGGTTATTGCTTAGATTTATAAAAAAAACCGTAATAGCTGGTTAGTAGATATTACGGTTTTTTTGTGTTTTGAAATCAAAAAAACTTTAATATTAAAGTGATATAAAATAAAAAAGCCTCACATTGCTGTAAGGCTTAATTGTACTGGTGGAGAATATCGGATTCGAACCGATCACCTCTTGCCTGCCAGGCAAGCGCTCTAGCCAAATGAGCTAATCCCCCAAGGTGATCGCAAATATAGTATTTAAATCTAGGAAAAAACAAATTTTAAAGATAAATTCATTCTTACAAGGAGTTGATGAATTCCGCATTACTTTTTTTAACTTTACCCAAAAAAAGTATGATTTCTGAAAACGCAATGGGTTCCTTAGAGACCAGCATCAATAATAGAGTAGCAACGGTAACTTTTAGTCATCCCTCGAGTAACTCCTTTCCAAGAGAACTATTAAATCGCTTGACAGCTGAATTTAGCATATTAGACCAAAACTCAAACGTGTCTGTGATTGTGATTCAAAGTAGTGGTACTGGAGCGTTTTGTGCAGGCGCTTCTTTTGATGAGCTGCTTGCAGTACAAGATGAGGCTGCTGGTACACATTTTTTCTCTGGTTTTGCAAACTTGATAAATGCCATGCGCAATTGTTCTAAGCTTATTATAGGTAGAGTGCATGGGAAAGCAGTAGGAGGTGGAGTAGGAATTGCATCGGCTTGTGATTACGTGATGGCTACGCAGCATGCCGCTATAAAATTATCAGAACTGGCCATAGGAATAGGTCCGTTTGTAATTGAACCTGCTGTGACCCGAAAAATAGGGAAGACTGCAATGTCCGAAATGACTCTGGCGGCACAAGAATGGAAGTCGGCTGAATGGGCCAAATCAAAAGGACTATATGCAGTAGTTTGTGACACTATAGAGGAGCTGGATCTTGAGGTAAGTAAATTCAGTAACACTTTGTCAAGTTATAACCCCGAGGCATTACTGGAAATGAAAAAAGTACTGTGGGAAGGAACACAAAATTGGGACACGCTTTTATTAGATCGTGCCGCTATTTCGGGGAAGTTAGTTCTTTCTGATTTTACAAAAAATGCTTTGGCACAGTTTAAAAAATAGAATGAAATAAGGAGTCATTCAAATTAATGAGTTTGTATCTCAATATAAAATAGCAAAACCCCCGAAAATTATTTTTCGGGGGTTTTTATTGGGTTACAGTTTTAGAATCAACTCTATTTAAACTGTTTTTTGAGCTGTGTTTTTAGGATATTTATATCCCGCAAAAATAGCTACCTAGTGCCATTGGCAAAAGGTAATCATCTATTGGTGCTGCAGGAGCATCAGCTCCTTCTAGTCCGTCGGCTGTACCATCAGTGTCGCCTGGAGTTTGTGCTAGCATGGTAATACTAGACAGCATAAATAAAGCAACGATATAAAATCGTATTACTATGTTTTTCATGATTTAATTTTAAAATTTTAATTCCAGTATCTGTTTTTTATTGGCTACAGCCTAAAAAATAGCTTTTTTAGTTACGGTTTTATTATCCTCTGAAGTAATTTGGATTAAAACAGCTTGTTTGCTTGCCGTAACGTTTTTGATACTTGCCGTATTTGCATTTACCTCTTTTTGTTCTGCAATTAAAACGCCTCTTATATCAAAAACGCGGATGTTTTTGATAGCATTTTTTCCTGTAGATACGTTTAACGCTCCATTTTGATTGAATACAATTACACTATTTTCATCAAAGTTAGGAGTGCTGATATCTAAAGTTTGGTTGTTTTTGAAAGCAATTTCGAAACGATTTTTAAAAGTTCCCGCTTCACTGCTAAATGTGTAAGAACCTTTTTTTAAGTTTTGCTCCGTTCCTGATTTTAAATCTTTAAGTACAATTTCTTGATTGCCTAAAAACAAACCGTCTACGTGGTCTATGTCAATGGTAAAACTACCTGCAAGTTCTGTTTTAAAACTTAATGGAACAATGTCACTAGAATCAAATGGTAATCCTTTGGCTTGAATAACAAATTCTTCACCTTTTAAAGAGCTGGTTAGAGCAGTTTCATTATCATTGATGTATCTTCCGTCTAATGTATTGTCAATTTCGCTAGTGGCACCATCCATGTAAGCAACCATCATTTGGTTCACAGGTTCAGTACCTTTAGATAGATTCAGCCAGATTCTGTTTTTCTCAGTTGTAGTAGTTTTTAGTATTTGGTTTGCAGTATTGGCAGTACGCATTGTATTAGCAAATGCAACTGAATTTGAAGTTGTTTTTACAATAAATCCTTGTCCTACTTGAATAGTTCCGTTAGGCGTGATTCCGCCATTACCTGGTGTTCCAACTGCTCCTGCCATTGTATAAGTGGCGTAAGCAGTTCCTGCTGCAGCATTTGTTTTTCTCCAAAAATACAATGGCTCTGTAATGCTGTTTGCTGTGATAAAAGCATCAGCGCTTATAGTAGATGGATACGGATTTCCTACTGCATTAAACATATCCGAAGTTAAACCAGTGATGGTGACGTCTCCATTATTTGGAACTCCTTTAAACACACCATTCCAGATAGTAGGAGTAGTAGGGTGATCATTTGGAACACGAATTAAGTACCCATTTCCTAATGCGAAATCAGTAGTAGCTGGAGCAGCTAAGGGAACGTAGATGTTTGTAATTGGATTGTAGGTGTAAAAACGGTCGTCTAAAGTATTAGGTGAAAAAGCTTTTAATTTTTGACCGCGTACTGGTGAAGACCATAAACTATAATCCAAAAGCATCAGTGAAGCTCCGTTTCTATTAATAGTGATTTCACCTGTGTTTGAAGTATTGTCTACTTGGATTAAGTTGGCATTATTTTCTAATGTAACGGTGCCATTATTTATGATTTCGTTTTGAATAGTGAGGTTTGTTCCAGAGTTTATTGTCAAAGATTTTCCTGAATTTACAGTTAATTTTTTGGCAGTAAATGTGCCGTCTGTGCTTGTAGAATAAGCTCCTTCAATAATTGCATCTATAGTAGCTGATGGAATTCCATTATTCCATGATGAACCATTCCATGTAGTAGATGTGGTAACAATTGATCCGCCAATTGCTAATCCAAAAGCCCCTGTGGTCGTTCCTGATGCAAGGCCCCAACCTCCTGTTGTAGTTTGGCCACTTGCATAATAACGAAGTGTAGCCGTAGTCCCGTTTGAAATATTTTGTAATGCTGGAATTCCCGAAAGATCAATTTGAGCTAGAGTTTGAGGCGTTCCAATAATTACTTGAGGAGAACCAATCAATGTAAAGTTAGTGCCATCTAGGCTATAAGCAAATTGTGAAGTTACTCCAGGACTTGCAGCATAAGTACTTGTTCCAATTAGATCAGTGTCAATAGTAGTAAGTGATACTATTTTTCCAACAGTAGGGCTTAAAGTTACTTGAAAATAATCAGTATTTGTAGTTGCTATACCGTCATTTTTAAATCCGACAGTTCTAAAACTATTAGCTCCAGTGCTTAAAGGTGCAGTCGTTCCGCGCGTAATATCACTTGCTCCGGTAGCTGAAAGTAAATCACTATTGAAAGTTGTAGCAGCAAAAGCACTAACTCCTGTCGAGGCTACTCCTGCGAAATCCCATCCCGCGATTGGAGCTGAAACAACGGTAAGTAGTTGTGATTTATCAGCTGCGGCTGTATAGTTTCTGCTTGCAGCTTGTGACGCAGTTATGGTAGTGGTTCCTACACCTACAATGTGAATCATCCCAGAAACTATAGTGGCCACGCCAAGATTAGAACTAGTATAAGATATAGAATTGATGCCGGAAGTAGCCGAGGTAGCGCTACTATAATCAGGACTAATTGTATATTTTTGAGCCGTAGCAGCGAAATTTAAGGTCTGGCTTGCAGGAGTAATATTAGCAGAAAGAGTAGTTGGTTGTATAAGCATGTAGTTACTAGCTTTTGAACCCCCTAGAGTACTAGATGAAGTAACTGTTATGTCATTTGCTACATTTACATCAGTAAAAGTACCAGTTCCTGTAAACGTTACATCATCGCTATTAATAACACCGGACAATGTTCCGGTAATGCTTGCAGTGTTATTTCCAGTATAAGTTTTAGAGACCGCAGCAGCATCTGGCACTGTCAGAGACTTGGTGTTAACCGTTAAGGTTTGAACTACGTCTGCTGCAGGATTATAACTTCCGTTTCCAGATTGTGATGCTGTAATGTTGGTCGATCCCGCACCTACAATTGTTACTGTATCTCCTGAAATTGTTGCAACTGCCGTGTTGGAACTTGCATAGGTTACTGGTAAACCTGAACTCGCAGTTGCTGTTAAACCAAATGTTGCGTTACCGTAAGTTGCTGCTGCTAGTGCGCCAAAAGTGATAGTTTGCGAGGCTAAGCCAGCAGCGCTTATATTAAAATTTAAAATTGCTGGTGCACTAGTACCACTGCTATTAGTAGCTGTTACGCTTAGAGATTGTGTTTCGGCTGTTGTTGGAGTTCCAGATATTATACCGTTTGTCGTGTTTAAACTTAAACCAGCAGGCAAAGTTCCGCTACTAACAGCGTAAGAAGTTGGCGAATTAGTTGCCACTATGTTATATGAAAAAGCAGTTCCGACAGTTCCTGTTTGGGAAGCAGCGGTTACAATAGGTGCTGATGATGGAGTTACACTCGCCCAAGTAGTACCTAAAATTATTCCATCTATTTCTTGTGTCGATGCTGTAGTAGCGCCTCCTTGTCTAATAAAAACACCTGTCGTTGCTGCTAAGGTAGGATCTGTACCGAGATTTGCTGTTGCGGTAGGTGTGCTTTCAGTTCCTCCAAGTGCAGGATTAATCCATAAGTCAACAACGTCATCTGAAGTGGATGCAGTATTGGCCTTATATTTAACAACAACTAAGTAAGTACTTCCAAGAGCTCTAACTGATGTGTCATAAGTAACCGCTCCAGTTGCTTTTGAACACCCAAAAAGATAGCCTCCCGTTGTTGTTTTAACATATACTCTTGAGATAAATCCTGTTCCCGATAATATTCCAATAAAATAATCGCCAGTTTGCGCAGTATTAACCTTAACTAGGAAAGAGGCATATGCAGTTGTAGTTGTATTTGCTACTGCTCGCCCAACATCTTCTCCATTAGAAGCCATTACTACACTATTTCCAATACCATTAGTGATAGAGCCTGCATAAGTTAAACCCGTGCCATTTACAGTAAGATTATTTGTGCCTGTTCCGCTCGAAGCAGTCCACCCATTAGAAATCAATGTTGTAGATGAAGTATAATTAAAATTTTCTGTTAATAATTGCCCAAACCCTTTTCCAGGCAACATTAAAGTCATTATAGCAAAACACCAAAATAAAGAACGCAAAGCATTTTTAGAGAGTAAAGTTTTTTTCATAGAAAAAATAATAAATAAGTGTTAGTTAGTTTCATTCAAATAATTAAATCATAATAGGTTTTGTGCTAATATTGAGTAGACAAAATGATCCTATTTGTGTTCAAATATTTGAAGGTCAAATATATTACTAATATTATTGGCAACGGAATCGGTATGTTAATTTATTGTAAATTTTAGTCGGATTTAACGCGTTATTCTTCTCTATGGTTTTTTTTAAACTTTTGGTTTTATTAGCATTCAAGTGGTTTGATGAACAAAGCTTTTACTACAAGTCAAAAAATCACTAAATTTGCATCAAAATTAAACTCCGATGAGCAATATCAGAATTACAAAACAATTTAGTTTCGAGACCGGTCATGCCTTGTATGGCTACGATGGCAAATGTAAAAATGTTCATGGACATAGTTATAAATTGTCAGTAACCGTAATTGGGACGCCAATTACAGTCCGTTCTAATGTGAAATTCGGAATGGTAATTGACTTTACGGATTTAAAGAAAATTGTAAAAGAAGAAATTGTAGATCAGTTTGATCACGCTACAGTTTTTAACGGAACAACACCTCATGTTGATTTGGCGAAAGAACTAATTACCCGCGGGCATCACGTAATTTTGGTGGATTATCAACCTACTAGTGAGAACATGGTTATCGATTTTGCACAACGCATCAGTAATAGACTTCCAGAAGGTATTGCGCTGTTTTCGTTAAAATTACAAGAGACCGAATCCTCTTTTGCAGAATGGTATGCCAGTGATAATGTAAAATCCATTTTGTAACTTCATGCAATTACCCAACAACAAAAGAATATATTTTGCATCCGATCAGCATTTTGGTGCTCCTACGCCTGAGCTGAGTTATCCACGAGAACAAAAGTTTGTAGCGTGGCTGGACGAAATTAAAACTGATGCCGAAGCTCTTTTTTTATTAGGCGATTTATTTGATTTTTGGTTCGAATATAAAACCGTTGTCCCAAAAGGTTTCATCCGTGTTTTGGGAAAACTAGCAGAACTTCGTGATTCTGGAATTCCTATTTATTTCTTCGTGGGAAATCATGATTTGTGGATGGCTGATTACTTTCAAAAAGAATTGAATATTCCAGTTTTTCATGACAATCAAGAATACATTTTTGGAGACAAAACATTCCTTATTGGCCACGGAGACGGTAAAGGTCCTGGTGATAAGGGTTACAAACGCATGAAAAAAGTATTTACTAATCCTTTTTTCAAATGGCTTTTCAGGTGGTTGCATCCGGATATTGGCGTGAAATTGGCACAATATTTATCGGTCAAAAACAAACTGATTTCGGGTGATGAAGATGTGACTTTTCTTGGCGAAGACAAAGAATGGCTTATTCTGTATTCCAAAAGAAAACTAGAAACCAAGCACTACAATTACCTTATTTTTGGTCACCGTCATTTACCGATGAAAGTTTCCGTTGGCGAAAATGCCGAGTATGTCAACCTAGGAGATTGGATTGTGTATTTTACCTATGGCGTTTTTGATGGTGAGAATTTTGAAATTAAAAAGTACGATAAGTAATCATTTTTCATCCTAATTGGGTTAACAGTCATGTAAATATTAGTGACTAGATACCAATTTTAATCCAATGATGGAACTTATTAAGGTGGTGATGAAAAATATCCTCCAGAAATCAGCGGGTTCTTTGAATACAAAAATCCCAACAAGAACTGTTCCTACTGCGCCAATTCCTGTCCAGACGGCATAAGCAGTTCCTATGGGTAATGTCTGTGAGGCTTTATAAAGTAATAGCATGCTTATAGATAAGCACACTAAGAACCCTATTAACCATACTGTTGCTGTAGTACCTGAACTTTCTTTGGCTTTGCCCAAACAGGTTGCAAAACCTATTTCAAAAAGACCACCGATTACTAATAAGACCCAATTCATAATTATTGTTTTACAATTAAAACGGATGGAACACCACTCAACCAGGTGCTTCTTGAATCTACCAATACTTTCCAGCTCTCAAGGCTAATTAGCATTAAATCTTGTTGATCTAGAAACTCTTTTTTAATGATTTTATCGGTGATTAAGCTTATGTTGTTAGGGAATTGTTGCTCTAGTGATTGGATGGCGCTATTCATCACAAAATTAGCATTTAATTTTCCATTGACATCTAAAAGTATAATTTTGCAATTATTATTGTAAATTAATTTTTGAACATAGTCCATTAAAAAATAATCCTCAGAACTAAAAATGGGAATAAAAAGTTGGTTTACTTGTTGTAAATCTTTGTCAATAAGTATACCAATTGGCATTTTTGTTTTGGATAAGATTTGTCTTGTTCTTTCATCAAATGGTGAATTTTCAAACAAGCCTTCTTTACCAGTAAACTTATCTATTAAACGATCAGGGTTAATGATTCTGGTGGTAAACCCGATAACTTTCCCTAGGATAGTACCTTCAAAAATAGATTTTCCTAAACCTATCAGCAGTAAATCATAATCTCCTTGATTAGCAACATCAGCAATTTCAGTTTCAATATCTGTGGTGGCCTTGAAGATGGTCGTGATTTCTTGTTTTAGAATTTGAGATTCTTCAACCAAAGGGTGAAAACTGTTTTTTTCTTTGTCCTCTAAATTAAAACTATGTACTTCATCACTCAGAGACAGGTGCATAACGGTAACAGCGGTATTTTTTTGTTTTTTTACCAAGCTATTTGCAATTCGAAGTAACGATTTTCCTTTTTCATTGTTCCCAAAAGAAATCAGTATACGGAACTTTGTGTCATCTGAAGATTCTACATGCTCACCGCTATCTTTGGTTTTAAAAATATAGTTGATTAAATCAAGTGCAGGTCCTGTCATAAAAGTAGTGACCAATGCCATAATTACCATCATTGTAAATATCTCAGGAGTAAGTACCTTGAGCTCCAAACCAATATTTAATACAATCAACTCCATCAATCCTCGGGTATTCATCAAGGCGCCTATCGTAAAACTATCGCGCCAACTTTGACCCACAAATTTAGCTGCTAGTGCACTTCCAAAAAACTTACCTACAACGGCTACAAGAATTATGAAACCCGTTATTTTCCATAAATAAGGGTCGTTTATAAGTCCTATTTCAGTTTTTAATCCAGTAAAAACAAAGAATAAAGGTAAGAGTAAAATTAGGGCAACATCTTCTACTTTTTCTATAAATATGGTTCTAAATTTAGGTACATCTGGCATGATGGCTCCTGCCATAAAAGCTCCAAAAAGAGCATGAATTCCAATTACTTCCGTTGCATAAGAGGATACAATTAACACTAAAAAAAAGATGGCTACAACAGGTTTTACAATACTGTCTTTGGTTCCATATAGATCACCAATTCTCTTTAAAAAAGGTTTAACGATATAGATCATCGCAGCAACATAAAGTACTGCAAGCATGATAATGTATAGTGAACTGACAAAGGTTCCCGCTTTTACAATTGCAATTACTACTGCTAAAATACACCAAGCAGTAATGTCATCAGCTGCAGCGCAGGTAATAACAATGGCTCCTAACTTAGTTTTATGTATGCCTCTTTCTTGCACAATTCGCGCCAGTACTGGAAAAGCAGTAATGCTCAGTGCAATACCCATGAACAAACTGAAAGACAAAAATTTCACTCCTTCTGGAGCAAATTGATTATACACAAAATAGGCGAGTCCTATACCTAGCGTAAACGGAATGATAATACTGGCGTGACTGATTACAATAGCTTCGTTGGCTTTGTTTTTTAAAACTTTTAAATCCAGCTCCATACCTATTACAAACATAAAAAGGATAAGTCCTATTTGGCTTAAAAATTTTAAGTTTCCAAGAGAAGCAACGGGAAATAATGCTGCAGATACTTCAGGAAAATACAAACCCAGTAAAGATGGTCCTAGAACAATACCAGCAATAATTTCTCCTATTACTGATGGTTGGCCTATTTTTTTAAAAACCCATCCAAATATGCGTGCTACCAGTATAATAGTTATGATTTGCGCCAGTAATATGGCCAATGGATCCTGAAAATTATGAAGCATAGAGGCTATGAAATCTCCCCAAGATCCCTTATCACTCATTGGGGATACAATTGTTTCATTAGCTTCGAGCGTTTTTCCTTTATTGATAATGAGATACATCAAAAAGAAAAACACACTGGTTACCATCAAATAAAAAATGGAGTTTTTATGCTTTTTCATAGGCTTAGGATACAAAATATTTTTTTAAAAGTAACAAAGATGATGAAATCAAATGTATAATTTTTACATCTGAAAATTAATTAATTGTAAATATAAAAAACAGCACTTAAAATACTGTAAACACGCAAAAAACTTTTGTGTATAACTCATGATTTGTAGTCGATTTAATTACCTTTGCGCCCAATAAATAGGAAATATGATCAAGTGGTTTAGTTTGGGATTTTGGGAGTTAATTGCTCGTATAGTCCTTAGGAATAGAATTTTAATGCTGTCTATTATTGCTGTAATTACGGCGCTTTTAGCATTACAATGGAAAAATATTCATTTTACTTTTACTGAAGCAAATTTATTGCCTAATGACAATATTGTAAACGTTGAGTACGATGCTTTTTTAAATAAATTTGGAGAAGAAGGGAATCTTGTCATTATAGGTGTCAAAGATGATGCTATATTCACCCCAAAGGCATTCGCTTCTTGGTCTAGAATGATGAATTCTTTAAAAAAGGATGCCGCTGTAGATCTTGTGGTATCTCTTAATGATTTAAAAAAACTTCAAAAAAATGATTCCCTAGAAACCTTTGAACTGGTTCCTTTTATTGATCAAAATAAAACATTGGATCCTGCCTATTTGCAAACCATAAAGAAGGAACTTATCAATGATATGCCTTTCTATGAGGGTTTGCTGTTTAATAAAAGATCAGGAAGTATTCGTTCTGCGGTGTACATGGACAAGAAAATTGTAAACACAGCTGCCAGAAAAGATTTTATTTTAGAAAAACTAGTCCCTGCAGTCGAAGTTTTTGAAAAAGAAACCGGAATTGATTTGCGAGTTTCGGGCATGCCATACATCAGGACCTTGAATGCAAAAACCATTACGGATGAAATTAGCATTTTTATAGGAGCTTCTTTACTGGTTACTTCATTGCTTTTCTTTTTCTTTTTTAGAAGTTTTAGAGCCACTTTAATATCTATGATTATTGTAATAATTGGTGTGATGTGGTCTTTTGGGTTTTTAGGATTGTTGAATTATGAAATTACGGTTTTAACGGCCTTAGTTCCCTCTTTAATCATCGTAATTGGAATCCCGAATTGTATTTTCTTGACCAATAAGTATCATCAAGAATATAAAATTCACCATAATAAGGCTAAAGCATTACAACGTGTTACTACAAAGGTAGGAATGGCAACTTTAATGACTAATCTTACAACAGCCATAGGCTTTGCAACCTTTATTGCTTCAAACAATCAATTGTTATTAGAGTTTGGAGTGGTAACATCTATCAATATTATGGCACTTTTCTTTTTGTGCATTATAGTAATCCCTATTTTTCATAGTTTTATTCCAGCACCAAAAGAGCGTCACATTGAGCACTTGGATCGCAACTACGTTAAAGTTTTCATGGATTGGATTTTAAGAAATGTAAAATACAATCGATTTTCTATTTATGTAGTGGCTGTAACGTTATTAGTCGTGAGCATTATAGGGATTTATGAAATGCGAATTTCGGGAAGTTTAATAGAGGACATGCCTAAGAAAGAAGCCTTTTTTGAGGATATTGTTTTTTTTGAAAAAGAGTTTGATGGAGTGATGCCGCTTGAAATTATGATTGATACCAAGCGCAAAAAAGGGGTTATGAAATTGTCTACCCTGAAGCGAATGGAGGAACTTGAGGAAGCTATTGATGAGGTTCCAGAATTGTCTAAGCCCATTTCAATTGTCAATCTTGTGAAATACTCAAAGCAAGCGTATTACAACGGAAATCCAGATTACTATGAATTGCCTAGCTCACAGGAACAATCTTTTATTTTATCGTATGCTAAAAATTCGACTAAAAATTCAAAAGATAATGTGATGAAAAGCTATGTGGATGCAACCGGTCAATATGCTCGAATTACTACTTTCATGCGTGATGAAAGTGGCGATAAGATTGCTAAAATAGAAGCTGAAATTCGCAAGAAGGCAGACAAGATTTTCCCGGCCAATCAATATAAAGTAACCATTACAGGAAAAGCTTTGGTTTTCCAAAAAGGAACGGGTTACTTGCTAGATAATTTACTTTCTTCGCTAGCATTTGCTTTTTTGTTAACGGCACTTTTAATTGCATTTATGTTCCGTTCGTTCAAGATGGTTTTGGTTTCTATTATTCCAAATTTACTTCCGTTGATGCTTACCGCTGGACTGATGGGTTTTCTAGATATTCCATTAAAACCATCAACGATATTGGTTTTTGGAATTGCGTTTGGACTTTCAGTAGATGACACCGTCCGATTCTTATCGCAATATCGAGAGGAATTAAAGAAAAATAACTGGAAGATTCGCAAATCAGTGTACGCCACTTTTACGGATGCCGGCTTGAGTATGTTTTATACCTCTATTGTTTTGTTCTTTGGGTTTTCAGTGTTTATGTTATCTAGTTTTGGAGGTACTATTGCCCTTGGAGGATTGATTTCCTTAACATTATTGTTCGGAATGCTATCTAATTTAATGTTACTACCTGCATTGGTGCTCACCTTAAATAAAACATTGGCAAACGAACAAGATTTTATTGAACCTAAAATTGACATCATTGAACCTAGTGATGCTGAAATTGACGAATTAGAACAAAAAAAATAAATTAAATCAGTATTTGAATTTCACTTCATGCTTTACGATCTTGGTTTTGCAAGGCCACGATCGTAAAGTACAATACTGCCTGCAACAGATACGTTTAAACTTTTCTCTGATTTAAATTTGACCAAATGATGGCATTTGGCCATAGCCGCCTTAGAGAGTCCGTTATCCTCAGCTCCTAATAAATAGACACAGCGTCTAGGGTGTTCAAATGTTTCTAAATCGGTAGCGCGTTCATCAAGTTCCACGCCTACTAAGCGAGCACCTTTGGGTAAGTTGTTGTAGAAATCATCAAAATTTTCATAATGAAAATACGGTAAAGATTTTACAGCATTGTGCGTATCGCAAGCCTGCTTGGCATATCGATTTCCTATGGTGAAAATATAACTTGCACCCAGGTTTTGGGCGGTGCGCCACAATACACCAAGATTTTCGGGTGTTTTACCGTTTTGGATGCCAATGCCGAAATACTCTGTTACAAAATTGTCGTTCATGGGGCAAAAATACAAAGTGTTGTGCGGATAGCCAAGTTTTTAAACGGCTTCAAAAAGAAGATACTTCGAATTATTAATCTAAAATATGTCCTAAAACTAGCTCCCTAGCCCCGATAGAAATGGAAATCCTTATTGTTGTTGCTTGCAAAAAACAATAAGATTGTAATGAATAGCGGGAAATAGCTCCTGATTACCCAAATTGTTACAAGGACTTTTCAAACAAATCATTTATATTTGCAGTTCATTCACGAGACAATTTTTAATATCAACAATTCACATAAAATGAGACATACAAAAGTTAAAGACTTACTAAACAGTACAACGACGCTTCATGAAGTAAATGCAAAAGGATGGGTGAGAACTTTTAGAAACAATCAATTTATCGCTTTGAATGATGGTTCAACTATCAATAATATTCAATGCGTGGTGGATTTTGAAAATACGCCAGACGAAACTTTAAGAAGAATCACGACTGGTGCAGCGGTGTCTGTAACAGGAACTTTGGTAGAAAGCAAAGGAGCTGGTCAAAAATTTGAAATTCAAGTTGCAAAATTGGAGATTTTAGGAGACTCTGATGCTGAGAAATTCCCAATGCAGCCAAAAAAACACTCGCTAGAGTTTTTGCGTGAAAACGCTCATTTACGCGTGCGTACTAATGCTTTTGGAGCTATTATGAGAGTACGCTCAGTATTATCATTTGCAGTTCACAGCTATTTTCAAGAGAAAGGTTTTGTATATGTCAATACGCCTATTATCACAGGATCTGATGCTGAGGGTGCTGGTGAAATGTTTAAAGTTACTGCTTTGCCATTTGACGGAACACCAAGAACCGAGGACGGAAAAGTAAATTACAAAGAAGATTTCTTTGGGAAAGAAACCAACTTGACAGTTTCTGGACAACTAGAAGGAGAAACTTTTGCAATGGCTTTGGGTCAGATTTATACTTTTGGACCAACATTTAGAGCCGAAAACTCAAATACTTCGCGACACCTTGCGGAGTTTTGGATGATTGAGCCAGAAGTTGCCTTCAATGATTTGAATGACAACATGGACTTAGCTGAAGATTTTATTCAATATGTGATAAAATATGCTTTAGACAAATGTCCGGAGGATTTGAAATTTTTAGAAGGTCGTTTGTTAGAAGAAGAAAAATCAAAACCACAAGCAGAACGCAGTGAAATGGCTTTGCTAGACAAATTGAATTTTGTTTTAGAGAACAATTTCAAACGCGTTTCTTACACGGAAGCTATTGATATTTTAAGAGATTCTACACCAAACAAAAAGAAAAAATTCAACTATATCATTAACGAATGGGGTGCTGATTTACAAAGTGAGCACGAGCGTTACTTGGTAGAAAAACACTTTAAATGTCCGGTAATTTTGTTTGATTATCCCGCCAATATTAAAGCGTTTTACATGCGTTTGAATGACAATACAGAACCAGGAAAAGAAACCGTTCGCGCTATGGATATCCTTTTCCCTGGAATTGGAGAAATAGTAGGTGGATCTCAGCGTGAGGAGCGTTTTGATGTTTTGGTAGAAAAAATGAAAGCCTTAGGAATTGATGAAGAAGAATTGTGGTGGTACTTAGATACACGAAGATTTGGATCAGCAGTTCACTCTGGTTTTGGACTTGGGTTTGAAAGATTGGTGTTATTTGTAACAGGAATGACTAACATTCGTGACGTAATTCCTTTCCCAAGAACACCAATGAATGCAGAATTTTAATTAAAAGATTCAAAGTCACAAAGGTTCAAAGTTTTAAAACAGAAATACAAAAAATAATTATAATTCATCAAAATACGTTACTTCGTAACTTTGTTACTCAGTAACTCAGTCCCTTTTTTTATGCTAAAGCAATTCTTAAATTTAAAATTATCACAAAAATTATCTCCACAGCAAATCCAGCTGATGAAGTTAATTCAATTGCCTACGCAAGCTTTTGAACAACGTTTACTCGAAGAAATGAACGAGAATCCGGCACTCGAATCCGGAAAAGAAGAAGATGATTACGAGAAGGACGAGTTTGAAAACGAAGATTATGATGATTATGATGATGCCGAATCAGAACGAATTGATGCTGAAGATATCAATATAGACGAATATTTAAGTAACGATGAAACACCTGATTACAAAACTCAGGCAAATAATTATAGTGACGATGATGACGAGCGAGAAACACCTTTTGCAGCGCCAGTAAGTTTTCATCAAGATTTAATCAATCAGTTGAATACTTTTATCTTGAATGATGAGGAGCGCGAAATTGCTGAATTTTTGGTTGGAAGTATTGATGATATGGGATATATCCGCCGCAGTATAGCGGATATGGTTGATGATATGGCATTTACTCAGGGTATTTACACCGATGAAAAAATGGTCCAAAAAATGATGCATGTTATTCATGAACTAGAACCATCAGGCGTAGGTGCGCAAGATTTGCAAGAATGCCTCTTGTTGCAACTCAAGCACAAAACTCCAACAGAGTATGTGGAATTAGCTACTGATATCATCGAAAACCAGTTTGATGCCTTCACTAAAAAACATTACGATAAATTACTTCAAAAGTATGGTGTCTCTAATGAACAGCTTAAAAAAGCCATTCACGAAATTGAGAAACTGAATCCAAAGCCAGGCGGCTCGTTTACCGGAAACAACAAAGTAACCGAAAATGTAGTTCCTGATTTTGCCATTAGAATTGTAGATGGCGAGCTGGAGTTAACTCTTAATGGACGTAACGCTCCATCACTGCACGTTTCCAAAGATTATCAGGAAATGATGCAAACCTATAAAGATTCCCGCGATAAATCAGCGCAGCAAAAAGATGCAGTGCAATTTATCAAACAAAAACTGGATTCGGCTAAATGGTTTATTGATGCCATTCGTCAACGTCAGGAAACTTTATTTGTAACCATGAACGCCATCATGCACTATCAAGAAGAATTTTTCCTTGATGGCGATGAGACCAAGTTGAAACCGATGATTCTAAAAGACATTGCAGATATGGTGGGTCTTGATATTTCTACCATTTCACGTGTGGCCAATAGTAAATACGTAGAAACGCCGTATGGTACCAAATTGATTAAAGAGTTTTTCTCAGAAGCCATGAAGAATGATCAGGGAGAAGATGTTTCGACATTGGAAATCAAAAAAATTCTACAGAACACCATTGAGGAAGAAGACAAGAAAAAACCACTTCCAGATGATCAGTTGGCCGAAATTCTTAAGGAAAAAGGGTATCCAATTGCAAGAAGAACGATTGCAAAATACAGAGAGCAACTCGATATTCCGGTAGCGAGAATGAGGAAGAAAATGTAAAATTGCTGATTTTAGATTGTTGATTTACGATTTTAGATTTAGTTGCTTTGACAAATTCAATTTTAGGTGTGTTACAAAGGAGTATGGATTTTTAGTAACTTTGAAAAAAAAGAAGTATCATGATAACGGACATAAACCAGTTAGATTTAAATAAAACCTATTCCTATGCGGATTATTTAACTTGGCAATTTCAAGAAAAACTAGAATTGATAAAAGGAAAGATATTTAAGATGAGTCCAGCCCCAAGTACTACGCATCAAAGAATATCTATGGAGTTAGCAGGTAGGCTTTATAATTTTTTCAAACCACATCCTTGCAATCTTTTCGCTGCTCCATTTGATGTTCGATTGATAGATAAAAAGAAATCGAAATTAGATCAAGAAATTTATACCGTTGTACAACCTGATTTGTGTGTTATTTGTGATGATGCCAAAATAGATGAACGTGGTGCTATTGGTGCTCCTGACTTGGTTATAGAAATTCTTTCACCTGGGAATTCTAACAAAGAGATGAAATATAAATTTGATTTATATGAAGAAGCTGGAGTTCTTGAATATTGGATTGTAAACCCAGCGGACAAAACAGTTTTTATTTATGTATTAAAAGATAATGAATTCATAGGAATGCATCCGTTAATTGAAGAAGATACGATTAAGAGTAAATTATTTCCCGAATTGGATTTTAAATTAGAATCTATTTTTAACTAAAAAACAAACCCTTTCAAAATTTTTAAAGGGTTTGTTTTTTTAACTTGGTACCAGCTCCCTCTCCTTCGGAGAGTCCCGAAACGTCGGGAAGGGAAAGGAGTTTTATTTTTTCTCTTGATCTTTTCGCATCGCATGATAATAAGCAGCTCGGCTCAATGGTTCGTATTCTTCGGTTTCACCTAACATCACCAGTTTGTCATTATCGGTTTTACGAAAACTGTAGTTGGCAAGATTTCCAGTTCTAGTGCACACCGCATGCACTTTCGTTACATACTCAGCAGTTGCCATTAAGGCAGGCATAGGTCCAAAGGGATTTCCTTTAAAATCCATGTCCAATCCTGCAACAATCACTCGGACTCCTTGATTAGCAAGATCATTACAAATCTTTACAATTTCATCATCAAAAAACTGTGCTTCGTCAATGCCCACCACATCACAACCTTGTGCCAGTATAGCGATATTTGCAGCAGCAGGAACCGGTGTAGAGCGAATTTCATTGGAATCATGCGAAACCACCATTTCCTCGTCATAGCGCGTGTCTATTGATGGTTTGAAAATTTCTACTTTTTGCTTGGCAAATTGCGCTCTTTTCAAACGACGGATTAACTCTTCGGTTTTACCCGAAAACATGGAGCCACAAATGACTTCGATCCAACCAAATTGTTCTTTGTGATTTACTGTATTTTCGAGAAACATTTTGTTTTTTTCTGACTTAAAAAATGAATAGTTTTTATTACTTTGTAATAGAATTTTAGACTTAAAAATTTTATACTTTTACGTCGTTTCAAAAGTATACAATTTATATCAAATCCGGGATTCGGGAACACTTATTTCAAAAAAATAAAAGTATCAGATTTCTAGAAACGGGTTTTGAAACAATAAAACAAAGCGCCCAAAACAAATTACAAAACAATAAAAATCACCTAAAACGCTATAATGTCAACAGTTATGAAAAAGAAATTGGAAGCCGATTTGATCAGCATTGCACACCGAATATTACAGCTAAAAAATAAATCCGACATCAATCAATTGTATTTTGAGACCCAAAAACTGTATGAAAAACTTACTGTTTTACGCTTTGTGGAGGAGAATTTTGGGGATGTAAAACCTACTATTGGACTTGCTGCAATGACAGACCAAGTAGTTGAAGTTTTTGAAAAACTAGATACACCAATTGATATTGAAACTGTTGCAGTTGATAACGAAAATACAATTATTGTTGAACCTACAGATGATCTAGTTCCTGAGCCAGAAGTAAATCAAGAGGTTCTAGAAGAAGTGACACCGCTAGAAGAAACAACACCAGTACTAGAAGAACCAGAACAAGAGCAGGCAGTTGAGGAACAATTTATAGAAGTAGCTCCCGAAGAAACGAATGCAGATGCCGAGGAAGAAATTTTCGAAGAAATTCCAGAACCAGAGGCCTCAACCGATTTAGAAATAGAAGTAGAGCAGCCAGTAATTGAAGCAGAGTTTAAGCCAGCATTTGAACTTTCACATGAGATAGAAACGGTTGAAGAAACTCCTAAAAAAGCAAATCAAGAACCTATTCAGATTTCTTTTCAGGATTTATTAGGAGGTGATTACCATGATACGCTTTTTGTAAAAAAACAAGCAGTTGAAAATACTCCAGCAATAGAGCACCTTGAAATCGAGGAGGAAGTTGCTGTTGAACCTGACACAACGCCAGAGCCTGTTGCAGAAAGCACAAATGAAATACCAGCTGTAAAAGCGGTTTCATTAAACGATAAATTGGCCAAAGGAATAAACATCGATTTAAATGATCGTTTGGCATTTATCAAGCATCTTTTTGGGAACAGTAGCGAAGATTACAACAGAGTTTTAAGTCAGTTGAACTCTTTCAATACTTTTTATGAAACTCGCGACTTTGTTCTTGAAATGGTGAAACCAGATTATAACAATTGGGTTGGAAAACAAGATTACGAAGACCGTTTTATGGATATCATTGAAAAGAAATTCTTGTAAATCCAGCTCCTTCTTGAGCAATCAATTTGAACAATTACAAGCAATTGCTTGTATGCAACCTCTATGACCATGTCAAAATTATATATCGTTCCTACACCCATTGGCAATCTCGAAGACATGACTTTTCGAGCCATTCGAATACTGAAAGAAGTCGACTTGATTCTTGCCGAAGATACGCGTACGAGCGGAAAATTGTTGAAGCATTTTGAAATTGGCACCCACATGTACAGCCATCACATGCACAACGAACACAAAACGGTTGAAAACCTTATTTCAAGATTAAAAGCGGGTGAAAACATCGCTTTGATTTCGGATGCGGGAACGCCAGCCATCTCTGATCCTGGTTTTCTTTTAACGCGTGCTTGCATTGAAAACGGTGTTGAAGTAGAATGTTTACCAGGAGCTACGGCTTTTGTGCCCGCTTTAGTAAACAGTGGCTTGCCTAATGATAAATTTATTTTTGAAGGTTTTATGCCTGATAAAAAAGGGCGTCAAACCCGTTTTTTGGCATTAGCCGAAGAAACCCGAACGATGATTTTATATGTCTCACCACATAAGTTGGTAAAAACTTTAGTAGAGTTTGGTACTTATTTTGGCGAAGACCGTCAAATTTGTGTTTCCAGAGAATTATCAAAATTACATGAAGAAAATGTGCGAGGTACTGTAAAAGAGGTTGCAGCACATTTTGATAAAACAGCACCAAGAGGAGAAATCGTGGTTGTTGTTGCGGGTAAGCCTGTGACAAAAGAACCTAAGAAAAGTAAATTTTCAGGAGAGGAGTTACATGAGTAAGGATAAAGTAATCATCATTGGTGCTGGTTTGTGTGGCTTGTATACTGCTTTTTTACTACAGCAAAAAGGATTTGAAGTTCTAGTTTTGGAAGCGAATGATCGAATAGGGGGACGCATAAAAACCGTTACTGCCTCAACTGGAGTTACTGTCGAAATGGGTGCGACTTGGTTTGGGAACCAACACCGAAATCTCTTAGCATTAGTTCACGAATTCAATATTCCCTATTTCAGACAGCATACTCAAGGTATTTCCTTATTTGAAACGATGTCCTTTGTACCACCACAAAAATTCGAAATCTCAGAGGCTGAAGAACCTTCGTTCCGAATAGAAGGCGGAACCAAAATATTGATAGAGCAACTCATCAGTAAAGTTGGCATCGAGAATATAAAAACACAAACTAAAGTTGCTTCAATAAAAGAGCAAGACAATCAATTGGTTGTGACAGATACCAATGGGAATAACTACTCTGCTGATAAAGTTATTAGTACTGTTCCGCCTAATTTGGGCATTAACACCATAACTTTTGAACCCAATTTACCCGATAATTTAGTTCAAGTAGCCCAGAAAACGCATACGTGGATGGGCGAAAGTATTAAATTTGCGGTAGCTTATACAACTCCTTTTTGGAGGGAGCAAAATTACTCAGGAACGCTATTCAGCCAAGCAAGTATTATTCAGGAAATGTATGACCACACTTCCTTTGATCATTCCGGTTTTGCTTTGAAAGGATTTTTAAATGCGGGAACGTCTGTACTTTCTAGAGAAGAGCGCCAAGATAAAGTAATCACCCAATTGACGACTTTTTTTGGTCCCGAAGCAGCTCATTATGTTTCCTATCATGAAAAGGTATGGAGAGAAGAATCTCTAACATTTCATCCTTACGATCAACTTGTTTTAGCACATCAAAACAACGGCCACATGGTTTTTCAAAAACCACTTTTGAACGGAAAACTGTATCTATCTGGTTCAGAAACTGCATTGCAACATCCGGGTTATATGGATGGCGCGGTAGCTGCCGCAAAAACTATTTCATCTCAATTTTAATATTTTTGATTATGACAATCAACACTTTTTTAGAAAAATTAAATACAACGCCAGAATCAATTGCATTTGCAGATACCATTGCAGTTATTGAGCAGTATTATGATTTTGAACCCACTGCGTTTGAGAATGGGACTCAACACAATGCTGCTGGTGAAAACTCAGGTTCTTGTAAAATATTTGCTTTTGCAGAAATGCAGGAACTAACTCCAGAAGCAACTTTAGCTTGCTTTGGCGCTTACTATTTTGAAGATGTTTTAGGAAATCCTGACGGGACTGATCATCAAAACATTCGTAATTTTATGAAAACGGGCTGGGACGGAATCGCTTTTTACGGCAGTGCTTTAACGTTGAAATAAAACAGCTAAACTCCCCTTTCGATACTACTTCATATCGAAATTTCAAATTTATAATTTAACATCAATATGCGTTGGACTCTTAAACCAAATCCACCTGAGGAGACTGTGAAACATTTGGCGAAAGCCTTAAATGTAGAAGACTTTGTGGCGACTTTATTAGTGCAACGTGGCATCACCACTTTTGAGGAAGCTAGATCTTTTTTTCGTCCAAGTTTAGACAATTTACACGATCCATTTTTGATGAAAGACATGGATAAAGCAGTGTCTCGAATTGAAACAGCGATTGAAAATGGTGAAAACATTCTGGTTTTTGGTGATTATGATGTAGATGGCACTACTGCTGTTTCGCTAGTATCCTCATATTTAAAGACGTATTATCCCAATGTGGCTACCTATATTCCTGATCGTTATGATGAGGGTTATGGGGTATCTTTTAAAGGTATTGATTTTGCTGATGACAATGAATTTACCTTAATTATTGCATTAGATTGTGGTATTAAATCCATAGATCATGTCAACTATGCTAAGGCAAAAAATATTGATTTTATTATTTGTGATCACCACAGACCAGGTGATTCTTTGCCTGAAGCAGTTGCAATTTTGGATCCAAAGCGAGACGATTGTACCTATCCCTATGACGAGTTGTGTGGTTGCGGAATAGGTTTTAAACTTATTCAAGCGTTAGGCAGTAACCGAGAGCAAAGTATTTCTGATTTAATTCCGTACTTGGATCTAGTAGCAGCAGCTATTGCGGCCGATATTGTTCCTATGACTGGTGAAAATAGAGTTTTAGCACATTTTGGCTTACAGGTTATCAACAGTGATCCCAGACCAGGAATTAAAGCAATTATTCATCAAATAAAAAAACAAACATTAGACATTACCGATGTAGTTTTTATTATTGCACCAAGAATTAATGCTGCAGGTCGCATCAAACACGGCAACCACGCTGTGGAATTGTTAACCGAATGTGATTTTGAACAAGCACAACAATTTGCATCTGAAATTGAAGCCTACAATGTGGAACGTAAGGATTTAGACAAACTAATCACTAAGGAAGCGTTACAACAAATTGAGAATAAAGGGGAGCAAGAACGTTTTACGTCGGTTGTTTTTCAAGAAGATTGGCATAAAGGTGTGATTGGAATCGTTGCTTCTCGCTTGATAGAAACCTATTATCGTCCGACACTTGTTTTTACTAAAAGTGGCGATAAGTATGCTGCTTCGGCTCGGTCTGTAAAAGGATTTGATGTATACAATGCACTTGAATCTTGTGCTGAACATTTGGAACAATTTGGAGGTCACATGTATGCAGCAGGCATGACATTACTTCCAGAAAAATATCAGGAATTTAAAGATGCTTTTGAAAAAGAAGTTAAAAATACGATTCATCCTGATTTGTTAATTCCAGAAATTGCTGTTGATGCCGAAATTAATTTTACGGATATTACGCCAAAACTTATTCGAATACTCAAACAATTTGAACCTTTTGGGCCACAAAATATGACTCCTATTTTCCTAACTCAAAACATCAAAGATACGGGCTATGGAAAAACAATGGGACAAGAAGACGATCATTTAAAACTTTTTGTAAAACAATCCCGAAGCCTCGGCACCGAAGGTTTGGCAGCTATTGGGTTTAATTTAGGAAACAAAATTGAATTGACTGCGAATCAAAAACCTTTTCAAGCCGTGTATTGTATTGATGAAAATGAGTGGAACGGCAAAGTAAGTTTACAATTGCGTCTAAGAGACATTAAAGCACAAAATTAGAATCGATGAAACAAAATGATCCGTACTCCGCATTACGCTATAGAGAATTTAATATTTTTTTATTACTCCGTTTTGCGATGGTTTTTGGCTGGTCTATGCAGTTTATCGTCATAGAATGGGAAGTTTATAGTTTGACTAAAAGTCCCTTATCATTGGGTATAATAGGTTTAATGGAGGTTATTCCAGCAGTAGGAATGGCCTTATTTGCGGGTCATATTGTAGATCAAAAGGAGAAAAAAGGTTTGCTGTTTAAATGTATATTGGGTTTTGCAATCATCAGTTTGGGGTTATTTTTATTGACGTGGCCTCCTTTTATAAAAGATTTTGCAACCCAAACCATTTTATATTCTATCTACTTTTGTGTGTTTTTAGGTGGATTAGTCCGAGCTTTTCTGGGACCAACCATATTCTCTCTTTTGGCCTTGATTGTTCCTAAAAAAGTGTACCCAAATGCTGCTACATGGAGCAGTTCCGTTTGGCAAATCAGTTCGGTTTTAGGGCCTGCAGTAGCGGGTTTCTCTATCAATTGGATTGGCGTTCATTGGTCTATGTGTATTGTTTTAGGCTGTTCGCTTTTTGCGTTACTGGCTTTGACTCAAATTGGTATCAAGCCTATTTTGAATCCAAAAATTGGTGAGCCTGTTATGGAAAGTTTAAAAGAAGGTGTCAAATTTGTGTTCAATAACAAGACTATTTTAGGAGCTTTGTCGCTGGATATGATTGCTGTTCTTTTTGGTGGTGCTGTAGCTCTTTTACCAATTTTTGCGCAAGATATTTTAAAAGTAGGACCGCAGGGCTTTGGTGTTTTGAGAGCCGCACCCGCTGTTGGCGCTTTTTTAATGTTGATTATCTCAGCATACATTCCTTTTACAAAAAATGCTGGAATGAAATTATTGATAGCCATTTTTTCATTTGGAATTTGCATCATCGTTTTTGGACTTTCCTCTATTTTTTGGTTGTCCGTTGCCGCTTTATTTTTAAGTGGTGTTTTTGATGGATTCTCGGTGGTAATACGCCAAACCATTCTCCAACTGAAAACTCCTGATCACATGCGCGGTCGTGTAGCGGCTGTAAATTCAATTTTTGTAGGCTCTTCAAACGAATTAGGGGCTTTTGAAAGCGGCTTAACTGCGAAACTGATGGGAACTGTGAGTGCAGTGGTCTTTGGCGGAAGCATGACTTTAATTACTGTTCTTTTCACAGGCATTGTATCGCCAACTTTTAGAAAATTAGACCTGCAACAAGATGTTGAAGATCATGAAAAAAGCGAAGAATAATTTTTTAGGATTTAGTACCTCCTAGTCACTCCTTGACACAACGTTCGTAGAATCACTTAAAGACTATTTTATGTCTTTTTTATGTTTTATTATTTAGAATAAATATAAATAATATGTATTTTTGTGTCAAACAGAATACAGATGCAAGAAATAAAACAGATCTATCGTAATAATTTAGGCAGCGCTTTTTACTGGAAAAAAGACAATGCAGTTCTATGGGATAAAGTTCAACTGATTTTTAGAGAAACGGGATTTTATTTTACCCCACAAGAATTGCATCTATTTAAGTGCTGTATTGACGAGAGTTATCTCCAAAATAACTGTTGCGCCTCTTGTGAACTAAAAAATAAGTGTTACAAATTTTTATTAAAAACGCCTTGTTCTCAAATTGATTTGGCCGTTTCTATGGAGGAATTAAATGCTGTAAAAGATTTAGTAGAAGGAACTTTGTTTAAAATAAAGTTAGAATATTATCTTTTTGGAGAAGGAATGAATTGAAGTTTGTTAATTAATTTCAATACTACTTTTAAACAAAACTGAAGTAGTTCTATTGCAATGAAGCACTCCTTTTACAATTGTAACTGATATAATATCTCAGTCACTATTGTATATTTAGTTTACCAGTATAAATTAGAACTTTATCAGATGGTATTGCGTAACATGAGTATGAAATTGTAGTCTAATAAGGAAACCAATTTAAACTTTATAATTATGATTTTAACAACAACTAATTCTGTAGAAGATTACAAAATATTGGAGTATAACGGCATAGTGTCAGGTACAGCCATCAACATGCAAAAAATGGGTTTAACTTTTAGCATGCAAAAATATTATGACGGAATTAGTGAAAGTATAGCAGAAGTAAGAGAGAAGGCATTTACCAACCTAAAAATAAATGCCGAAAAAATGAACGCTAATGCAGTAGTAGGAATTCAAGTAGATGTGGAGCTCAAAAGCGGCGAAGGATTAATCACTGTAATGATAACGGGAACTGCAGTAAGTGTTGTGAAACGCTAGGTTATTGCTTTTTTTCTAAACTAGTTTAGCATGAAATATATCGAACGACTGGTTAGTATAAACTACAAAAAGACCGCCTTATCAATAAACAAGGCGGTTTTTAAAATATTAGTATGTAAGGTTTACACTTTCATGATTTCGGCTTCTTTAACTACTAATAGTTCATCAATTTTCTTGATGTACGTATTGGTTAAGTTTTGAACTTCTTCCTCGGCGCTTTTACAAATGTCTTCTGAGGTACCGTCTTTTTCCAGTTTTTTGATGTCGGTATTGGCATCTTTACGTGCATTACGAATCCCTATTTTTGCATCCTCAGCCTCTGATTTTGCTTGTTTGGCTAAATCTCTACGACGATCTTCTGTCAAGGGTGGAACACTTATAATGATTACATCCCCGTTGTTCATTGGGTTAAACCCAAGATTAGCAATCATAATTGCTTTTTCAATAGGGTGTAACATGTTTTTTTCAAAGGGTTGTAATGTAATAGTTCTAGCATCAGGAACACTGATTTTTGATACTTGAGATAATGGTGTTGCTGATCCGTAATAATCTACAAAAACACTTCCTAACATAGCAGGTGATGCTTTTCCGGCACGAATGTTTAAGAATTCTTTTTCTAAATGAGCAATAGATCCTATCATGGATTCTTGTGTGCTATCTAATATAAAATCAATTTCTTCAGTCATAATTTTAGTTTTCAGTTTTCAGTCTCAGTGTACGGTTTTGCCATTTTAGCAGTTTTTCCTTGTGACTGTCTATTATATATTAACTACGGTTCCTATATTGTCTCCTTCGCAAATTTTGAGCAAGTTTCCTACTTTGTTCATGTCAAAAACTACAATAGGCAATTTATTTTCTTGACTTAGTGTAAAAGCCGTTGTGTCCATTACATTCAATCCTTTTTTCAATACGTCTTCAAAAGAAATAAAATCAAATTTTACTGCTGATGCATTTTTTTCTGGATCAGAGTCATACACACCATCAACACGAGTTCCTTTTAGGATCACGTCAGCATTGATTTCAATTCCTCTTAAAACAGCAGCGGTATCTGTTGTGAAATACGGGTTTCCTGTCCCAGCTCCAAAAATTACAATTCTACCTTTTTCAAGATGTCTGTCGGCTCTTCTCTTAATGTAAGGCTCTGCAATGGATTCCATTTTTAAGGCCGTTTGCAAACGGGTTTTCATTCCTTTTTCTTCAAGAGCGCCTTGTAATGCCATTCCGTTTATTACCGTTGCTAGCATCCCCATGTAATCTCCTTGTACTCTGTCCATTCCTGCACTGGCACCAGCTACTCCTCTAAAAATGTTTCCACCACCTATTACAATGGCAATTTCTACTCCTTTGTTATGAATTTGCTTGATTTCGTCAGCATATTCAGCGAGTCTTTTTGGGTCAATTCCGTATTGTAAGTCGCCCATTAAAGCTTCCCCACTTAATTTCAGTAGAATTCTTTTGTATTTCATGTGTGTGTTGCGTTGATTGGTGCAAATATAGAATTTTCTTTTTTTTTAATATAATCTTGATTGTAATTTATAAACTAAGTTTTTCAAAGGATTTTTTTGCAGCTTGGTAGCCAATATTAAATACTTGGTCCATCTTAATTTTACTAGTTTCAAAGGTGCTGTAAAGACATAAATCCTTTGGTTCAATTACCCAATCACACATGTTAAATTTGTGAATATTAGAGTTAGCCGAGAGAATGTCAAAGGCTCGCGTAGTAACAGCTTTGATAGAGCGTAAATCTTTAGCTTCAATTTTTTGAATGGGACTCACATAAATACCAATAATAGTTTCACATTGTCCTTGTAAAACATCTGTGGGGAAATGGTTGAGTATGCCACCATCACTATAAATATTACCATCAATTTCATATGGGGATAGAATACCTGGAAATGCTGATGAGGCTAATATGGCATCAACTATTTTTGTTTTTGGCCCAAAAATTTTAAGCTTTCCTCTTACCATATCAGTGGCTGTAATTTGTATTGGAATTTTTAGGTCTCCTATTGTGGCATCTTTAAAAATGGATTCAAAATAAACTCTAAACGACTCTGAGTCTATCAATCCCGCTTTTTTAAAAGTTAAGTGTTTCCAATGAAAAAGATAAATAGATTTAAAAAATTCTAAAATTTCTTCGGGTGTTTTGCCCCAGGCATATAGTGCTCCCACAATAGAGCCTGCACTTGTTCCAGCTACTTGGCTGGGTTTTATTTTTTGCTCTTCTAGAAATTTAATCACGCCTGCATGCGCTAAACCTTTTGAACCTCCTCCTGAAAGAACAAGTCCTATTGATTTTGTTTTGAGATCCATATTCACTATTTGTGCTAAAATTACTCTTTTTTAGAGAATGTAGAATGATATATATCAACTTTAAAAATCAATTTTTGTGGTAGCTTTGTAAAAACAAATTAAATATCATGAAAATTCCTGTAGCCAAAGCCTTGTTCAATAGTCTTTCTTATGCCGAATATAGAAAAAAAATCACCGATTTATTATTAGAAAAAAAGTCTACTGGACTCACGCAGTCTATTGATTTAACGCGTTATAGCGAACTTAATGAGACTCGAATGAAGCGCCTTGATAAAACCATTGTGCTTACTGAAAGGACTATTCAAGAGCTACAAGCGTTACAAGAAGAGTACATTTGGTTAGTGATTTCTGAGGGTTGGTGTGGCGATGCTGCTCAACTTTTACCTATTTATCATAAAATGGCCGAAGCAACGGACAAGATTGATTTAAAAATTGTTATTAGAGATGAAAACCTAGAGTTTATGGATTGTTTCTTAACAAATAAATCACGTTCCATACCAATTCTAGTAATTATCAAAAAAGAAACGGGTGGAGTTTTAGGACATTGGGGACCAAGACCAAAAGCAGCAACCGACTTAGTTTTAGAGTACAAAAAAGAGTTTGGCGTAATTGATGAAACCCTAAAAACAAATTTACAACTCTGGTACCACCACGATAAGGGACTATCTACTCAAAACGAATTGATGAATTTAATGCGTGAACTTGATAAAAGTACCCTCTAGTTTAATGAAATCAACGTCTAGCGGGATATATTAAACGGATTTAAAATTTTTTTGATTTTTTTAGTTTTAAATCAAAAAATAATCGTAACTTGCTCATTGCTAACCAAGTCTACTTTTTAGTTTGCTTTTTTTATAGGTGTTTGTCTGTTGTTTAACAATAAAAAAACATTATTATGAAAAAATTATTAGAAAGGGTTTATGATTACTTATCTTTTGCACTTTTTGGTGGAAAACATTTGCCTAATTATTAACTAATGACTGTGACCTCTAGTATAAGTTAGTTTAAAACTATAGGTCTTGAAAATGAAAACACATGATAAAACATAAAATGTATTTATCATGTGTTTTTTTTATTGTAAATAGTCTTGTTTTCTAGAAAGTTTTCAACGCCAATCCCAAACTAATGCTCCCAGTTTCTTTTTGATTTTTAAAAGCAATATTATAATGGCTCATTTCTATAAAAAGAACTAAATCATCATCAGTTTGAATGCCTAAGCTTATTTTTTTGTAAAAACCATTTAATGTTCCTCTGCCAAGAGTAGTTCCTTTTCCTAGTTCAAGTTGTAATGCAATACGGGTTTCATCACTACTTTTTGGACTCAATCTAAGATTCGAAAAAACGGGTACTAGAACAATTTTTTCAGACTATTTCAAGTCTATTCCGGAATATATTCCTAAAGCATTCCATTTCTTAGGTTCTAAACAAATACCTATTTTGCTATTGATTCCATCTGGCAGAAACCAGCTATTATTAGATTGTTGATTGTTGTTTTGCGATCCATTGTTTTGATTGCCTTTAATGGGTATGGAAACATCAAATTGAACGAAGGAGCGTGTTTTGTTTTGGGAAAAAGCAAAAAAAGGAAACAATAATATAATAATGAATACCTTCAATTAAGGGGTATTTGAGGTAAGACTTTCTTCAAAATCAAGAACATTAACGCCGTTTTTTACATCATAATCGCCTATTTTTGTGCGTCTTAAAACTGTTAAGTGTGAGCCAGATTGCATGGCTTTTCCAAAATCATACGCTAGAGAACGAATGTAGGTTCCCTTGCTACAAACTACTCTAAAATCTATTTCGGGAAGTGCAATTCGGGTAATTTCAAACTCGTGTATGGTGGTTTTACGGCTTGCAATTTCAATGCTTTCTCCGGCACGTGCGTGCTCATACAAGCGTACACCGTCTTTTTTTATTGCCGAAAAAATAGGAGGTACTTGATCAATTTCGCCTAAAAATTGTTTTACCGTCTCATGAATTAATTCTTCGTTGATATGTGCAGTAGGGAATGTTTGGTCAATTTCTGTTTCTAAATCATAAGATGGCGTTGTGGCCCCTATGTAAAAAGTCCCCGTATATTCTTTGGCTTGACCTTGAAGTTCTGTAATTCGTTTGGTGAATTTTCCGGTGCAAACTAACAATAAACCACTTGCTAATGGATCTAAGGTTCCGGCATGGCCAATTTTGAATTTTTTTGGCAAACCTACTTTATTAATCAAAGCATATTTAAGCTTATTTACCGCTTGAAAAGAAGTAAAATGCAAAGGTTTGTCAATCAATAAAATTTGACCTTCTAGGTACTCATCAGCTGTTTTCAATAGGAATTATTTTAAATACGAAAAGTAAATTAATAAAAACACACCCACAATAATACGGTACCAGCCCCATGGCTTAAATCCATATTTTTTTATGATTTCAATAAAAAACTTTATGGCAATCACAGCAACAATAAAGGCTACCACATTACCAATTAGGAAGAGTTGAATGTTTTGATCTGATTTTAAAATGAGTTCGTAGCCTTTCATTTGTGAGCTCTCGTACGTCTTTAAAAAAACAGAGTAGCAAGTCACTGCCATCATAGTAGGAACAGCTAGAAAAAAAGAAAATTCTGCAGCAGCATGACGAGATAAACCTTGCTGCATTCCGCCTATAATTGATGCGGCAGATCTGCTAGTTCCTGGCATCATAGCCAAGCATTGCCAGAAACCGATGGTTACTGCTTTTTTTATAGAAATGTCTTCTTCCTTTAAAACGGTAGGATTTTGAAAATAGTTGTCAATAAAAAGTAAAACAACACCGCCTAAAATAAGAACAATCGCAATTGGTATAGGATTTCCTAAGATGGCTTCTATTTTATCATCAAATAATTTCCCCAAGACAAGCGCAGGTATTACGGCGCAAATAAGTTTGAGGTAAAAATTAAATTTAGAAAAATCAAAGAATTTTTTCCAATACAATGCTACTACAGCCAATATGGCTCCAAATTGTATAGAAACTTGAAACAGTTTCACAAAATCGTCTTCTTGTATTCCAAAATAAGAACTCAAAAAAACCATATGCGCGGTAGATGATACCGGAAGATATTCAGTCAATCCCTCAATAATAGCTATCAAAAAAGCTTGTAATGTATTCATTTATGCTTTTTTTGGATTTTTTAAAATAGCATAAATAGTTATCCCAAAACCGATTAAAACAGTTGTTGGTGCTAATCTAATTCTTCTAAAATTGAAGATATCTTCATTAAAAACAGTTGGATCTTCGCTTCCTCCACCTGACATAAGGATAAAGCCTAAAGCAATAACTCCAAGTCCAATTAATAGAATTTTGTAGTTTACTTTCTCAAACAAAAATTCATTTTTTTTATCTTTATCTTCCATTTGTAAATGCTGTTGTTTTTTTACTTAACTCTGTACCTGAGAACTGCGACTGAACACTGAATACTAATAAAGGTCGTCAGTTCTTAAATTTAAAAATCGTTGTGTAGCAAAATAAGTACTCAACCAAGTAATTAAAATCCCAAAGCCTAATACCGCTACTAGTACCAGTGCAATAAGTCCTTTATCTTCAAGGATTCCAAGGTTAGGAAAACTGGTTTCTACATAAATCAAAACACCTATCAAAGCCAATACTGCAAGTGCGGCACCTATGATACCCAGTTTAACACTGCGCATTACAAATGGTTTACGGATGAAAGATTTTGTTGCACCCACCATTTGCATCGTTTTAATGATGAATCGGTTAGAGTGTATGGATAAACGCAAAGAGCTGTTAATTAATAAAACGGCAATAACAGCAAGAAAACTACTTACTATCAAGATCCACATACTTACTTTTTTGATATTGTCATTCACTAAATTAACAAGTTGCTTGTCATATACAATATCAGATATCATAGCATTTTTTCTAAGACCAAATTCTATTTTTGCAATGCTGTCTTTTACTACATAATCTCCTTTTAAATGAATATCATAGGAGTTTTGTAATGGATTTTCGCCCAAGAAAGTCATAAAATCTTCACCTATAATATCAGTATGTTCTTTTGCAGCGGCTTCTTTAGTTACATATTTGTATGTTTTCACAAAAGGACTCCTTTTTAATTGCGTGCCAAATTGTTTTACAATAGTATCATTAGCTTCGTTCTTAAAAAAAACAGTCATAGCAATGTTTTCTTTAAAATCATTGGCTAATTTTTTTGAATTAATGATAAATAATCCTAAGATTCCTAGCAGAAATAAGACTAAAAATACACTTAATACTACTGAAAAATAAGAGGAAATTAAACGGCGTTTTTGAAAATTATCAAATGAAGAACTCATAGTTTATTGAAATTATTGGGTAAAAATAATAAAGAAATTCTTTATTTAAAGTTAATAACGCTCAAAGTTTCAACTTTCGTACAATAAACGTAAATTTGGCACCTAAAAATAGTCATCACAATAAAAATTAGAACCTTTGTTACTCAGTTGCTCAGAACCTTATATAAATGACTTGAGTTTACGAGAGCATGACTCCATTTAAACAAAAATAAAAAATAGGAATGAAATACAATCCCAACGAAATTGATGCCAAATGGCAAAAATACTGGCAAGAAAACCAAACATTCAAAGCCGAAAACAACGCTGATAAGCCTAAATATTACGTTCTTGACATGTTTCCTTATCCATCTGGAGCGGGCTTACACGTAGGGCATCCGCTTGGGTATATTGCCTCTGATGTGTTTGCTAGATATAAAAGACACCAAGGTTTTAATGTATTGCATCCTATGGGTTACGACAGTTTTGGGTTGCCTGCTGAGCAATACGCCATTCAAACGGGCCAGCGTCCAGAGGATACTACCCGTGTGAATATTGACGGTGGTGTGGATAAAGAAGGGAACCAAATTGCAGGTTATAGAAAGCAGTTAGATAAAATAGGATTCTCTTTTGATTGGAGTCGTGAAGTGCGTACTTCTAATCCAGATTATTACAAGCACACACAATGGATTTTCATTCAATTATTCAATTCTTGGTACAATAAAAACAGCGATAAAGCAGAGGATATTTCAACCCTAGTTGCCTTGTTTGAAAAAGAAGGGAATACAACTGTCAACGCAGTTTGCGACGAAAATATAGATCCTTTTTCAGCCGAAGAATGGAACGCTTTCGCAAAAGATAATCAGGAAAAAATCCTTTTGAAATACCGATTGACGTATTTAGCGGAGACGGAAGTAAACTGGTGTCCGGGATTAGGAACGGTTTTGGCTAACGATGAAATTGTAAATGGAGTTTCGGAACGTGGTGGATTTACAGTAGTTCGCAAGAAAATGACCCAATGGAGCATGCGTATTTCAGCTTATGCAGAACGTTTGTTGCAAGGTTTAAATGATATCGACTGGAGCGAAAGTATTAAAGAAAGTCAAAGAAACTGGATTGGGAAATCAGTCGGTGCGACTGTAGAATTTAACGTTCAGAATTCTGATTCTAAAATTGCGGTTTTCACAACAAGACCCGATACTATTTTTGGAGTTACATTCATGACCTTGGCTCCGGAACACGAATTGGTTTCTCAAATTACCACTGCGGAACAAAAAGCTGAAATCGATGCCTATATCGAAAAAACTTCAAAACGTTCTGAGCGTGAGCGTATGGCTGATGTGAAAACTATTTCGGGAGTATTCACAGGAGCTTTTGCAGAACATCCTTTTACGAAAGAACCAATTCCAGTTTGGATTGGTGATTATGTTTTGGCAGGATACGGGACAGGCGCAGTTATGGCGGTTCCTTGTGGCGATGAGAGAGATTATGCTTTTGCGAATTTCTTCAAAGGGCAAAACGGAATGCCAGCTATCAAAAATATATTTGATCAAGACATTTCTGAAGCGGCTTATGGAGCCAAAGATGGGTTTCAATTGGTCGATTCTGATTTTTTAAATGGATTAGATTATAAAAAAGGAACTCAAAAAGTAATTGAGGAACTAGAAAAAATAAACCAAGGAAAAGGGAAAATTAATTACCGTTTGCGTGATGCGGTTTTCTCTCGCCAGCGTTATTGGGGAGAGCCTTTCCCAGTATATTATGTAAATGGCTTGCCACAAATGATTGATGCGCAACATTTGCCTATCATTTTACCCGAAGTGGAGAAATATCTACCAACCGAAGATGGTTTGCCACCTTTAGGAAACGCTGCGGTTTGGGCTTGGGACAGTGTAAACAATAAAATTGTCGAAACGAGTTTGGTAGACAATGCGACTATTTTTCCTCTTGAATTGAACACCATGCCAGGTTGGGCGGGAAGTTCGTACTACTGGATGCGTTATATGGATGCGCACAACGAAACCGAATTTGCAAGCCAAGAAGCTCTTAACTACTGGCAAAATGTTGATTTGTATATAGGAGGAAACGAACACGCAACCGGTCACTTGTTGTATTCTCGTTTTTGGAACAAATTCCTAAAAGACAAAGGTTTTGCACCAACTGAAGAACCATTCAAAAAACTAATCAATCAAGGGATGATTTTGGGAACGAGTGCTTTTGTTTATGAAGCAGTTCTCGAAGATAAATCAATTCCAAATGTTTATTTTTCTTCAAGTATTTTTAATAAGATAGTTACTTCAGCTGAGTCTCCAAATTTTTATGAAGAGTCAAATTCATTCTTTTTAGCTTTAGGTCTTACAGAAGAACAAATTTCAAAAATATCATTTAGAACAATTCATATTGATGTGAATTTTGTTAATGCTAGTAATGAAGTTGATTTAGAAAAATTAAGATTTTGGAGAGAAGAATTCAGTAACGCTAAATTTTTCACTGAGGATAATGGAACATTTCTTTGTTTACGCGAAGTTGAAAAAATGTCGAAATCCAAATACAACGTAGTTACTCCAGATGCTATTTGTGAAGAATATGGTGCGGATACCTTGCGTTTGTATGAAATGTTCTTAGGGCCATTAGAACAAGCGAAACCTTGGAACACAGCAGGAATTTCAGGAGTTTTTGGTTTCTTGAAAAAATTATGGCGTTTGTATTTCGATGATAATGGTTTGATTGTGACCAACGACACACCAACGAAAGAAAACTTAAAATCATTGCACAAAACCATCAAGAAAGTAGCTGAGGATATTGAAGGATTCTCTTTCAATACTTCGGTTTCACAGTTTATGATTTGTGTGAACGAATTGTCAGCACAAAATTGTCATTCTCGTGATATCTTAGAACCATTGGCCATTGTGATTTCGCCGTATGCGCCGCACATTGCAGAGGAATTATGGTCGTTACTAGGTCATGAAGGTTCGATAGCAACAGTTTCTTTCCCGGTTTTTGATCCTAAACATTTGGTGGAAAGTGAGAAAGAATACCCAGTTTCTTTCAACGGAAAAATGCGTTTTACCATAGTTTTACCTTTGGATTTAACCGCAGCACAAATCGAGGAAATCGTTATGAAAGACGAAAGAACCATCAAGCAACTAGATGGGAAAACACCTAACAAGGTGATTATTGTTCCTGGGAAAATCATTAACTTGGTAGGATAGTCTATCAATTTCAATAATTAAAATTCCAAATTCCAATTTCACGATTGGGTTTGGAATTTTTTTTGCACTATTTTCTTCAAATCTAGTAGTTTGAATTTTTTTTAAAACTTTTGTAACATTTTAATAGTTCTCGTATCCAAATGGCGGATCCGATTAATTATCAACTTAAAACTATTAAAAATGAAAAAGTATATCTTCGTAGTTACCGCACTATTATTTTCAGCATTGTATTTAAATGTGTTTGGGCAAACAAAATCGTATCCGTTTGAAGTTCTAAAAACAGGAAAAGGCAAACAAGCCATAATCTTCATACCTGGTTTTGCCAGTTCTGGCGATGTCTGGAATGAAACAAAATCTAATTTTGAAAAAAATTTTACTTGTTATACATTTACTATGGCAGGTTTTGCGGGAGTTAAACCACAGCCGAATGCTTCATTCAAAAATTGGGAAACAGAGATTGTCAATTATATAAAAGCCTATAAAATTGAAAAACCAATTATAGTGGGACACAGCATGGGTGGCGGACTTGCGCTTGCGATAGCATCTGATTATCCGGAACTGATCAGCAGGATTGTTGTTGTCGATGCGCTACCTTGTTTGGCCGCTTTGAGAGATCCTTCTTTTAAATCACAAGAAAATAATGACTGCAGTCCAATGCTCAATCAGATAGGCGCTATGTCTGAAGAGGAGTTTCTTCAAATGCAAAAAAGAAATATGGCAATGCTGCTGGCTAATCCTTCCAAGCAAGATGAAGCAATAAGTTGGAGTATGAAATCGGATAGAAAAACGTTTAGTCAAATGTATTGTGATTTTTCAAATACTGATTTGAGAGAGAAAATTGCGTCCATAAAATGTCCTTCATTGATCTTCTTAGAATTTGGTTTTTCAAATTTCAAAGAACCTATTGAAGCGCAGTATAAAAACTTAAAAACTGCCAATTTTCAGTATGCAAACAAAGGCTTACACTTTATTATGTATGATGATACAGCATGGTATTTGGAGCAGCTGAATAACTTTATAAAATTATAAGAATGGAGTTTGAAGCAATTTATAAAACCTATTGGGACAAGATTTTTCGCTTGTGCATGGGGTATGTCAATGATTATGACATTGCGCAGGACCTTGCTCAGGAAACATTTATCATTGTTTGGCAAAAACTAGAAACATTTAGAAATGAATCCAGCATCGGGACTTGGATTTTCCGAATAGCATCGAACAATTGTCTGAGGCAGATCGAAAAAGAAAATCGGTTCCCAAAAGCGGAACTTCCCATAAACATCACCGAAGAAAAGCACAATTCATTGGAACCGCAGATTCAGTTTTTATACCAATGCATTGCCGAACTTCCGGAAACCGACCGTATTATTATCTCACTCGAACTCGAAGATGTTAAACAGGCTGAAATAGCAAAAATCGTTGGGCTTTCTGAAGCTAATATCAGAGTAAAAATTCATAGAATAAAAGAGAAATTGACTCACAAATTTCAAGAACATGGAAAATAATATAGATTTTAAAGACTTATGGAAAAAGCAATCGATAACTCAGCCCGATATAAACGAGTTGATGGACAAGCTAAAACATTTTAAGAAAACTAGTCTCCGAAGATTAATACTTACGAATGTGATGCTTATCGCAACTTGCGTATTGATACTTTTGATTTGGTTTTATTACCAACCCCAATGGGTTTCAACCAAAATAGGAATCGTTTTGAATGTTGCTATAATGGCGATCTATCTATTTGTGTATAATAAATTGTTTGATGCATATAAAGCAATAGATAACACCGATAGTAATGCGGCATATTTGCAAAAATTAATAGCGATTAAAACCAAACAAAAGTTCCTGCAGTCCAAAATGTTAAGTATTTACTTTTTAGTTCTCGGATTCGGACTGTGTTTATATATGTATGAATACGCAGCTATGATGGCTCTGTTCTGGGGAATTTTTGCTTATACAATTACATTTTTTTGGGGTGTATTTGTTTGGTTTTACTTACGTCCTAGACAAATAGTTAAGGAAAATTTGAAAATAGATAATTTGATTGATAAATTTCAAAGAATTAATGATCAATTAGAGACAGAGGCGTAGCTTCAATTTGGAAAATTAATTTGTTTCCATTTCTTACTTGATTTTTTTTAACAAATGTCACATTGACATTAACAAAAAGTGGTTCAAATTTTGCTATTTCTTTATTAACTTTATAAAAATATAAAAAACAAAGATATGGGAATGGGTTATTTAATTCTAGCTGGAGCAATAATGCTTTTTAGTTGGTTAGTTAGTTCAAGACTTAAAAGCAAATTTGAACACTACTCAAAATTACATTTGCAAAATGGGATGTCAGGTGCTGAAATAGCTGAGAAAATGCTAGCAGATAACGGAATCAGAGATGTGAGAGTGATTTCTACTCCAGGGCGTTTGACAGATCATTACAATCCTGCAGACAAAACGGTAAATCTAAGTGAAGCCGTTTACAACCAGCGCAATGCCGCTGCTGCTGCCGTAGCCGCTCATGAATGTGGACACGCAGTACAACATGCTGTGGGTTACCAATGGCTTACTATGAGATCTAAACTAGTTCCTGTTGTAAACGTAGCCTCCAGTTATATGCAGTGGATTTTACTGGCTGGAATTTTAATGATCAAGACCTTTCCGGGTTTGTTATTAGTAGGGATTATTATTTTTGCAGCAACCACTTTATTTTCAATTGTTACTTTGCCAGTAGAATATGATGCTAGTAATCGTGCTTTGGCTTGGTTAGAAAACAAAAGAATGCTTACGCCTCAAGAACAGGCTGGTGCCAAAGATTCTTTAAAATGGGCAGCCAGAACGTATGTTGTAGCCGCATTAGGTTCTATAGCAACGTTGCTTTATTATATTTCAATATATATGGGAGGAAGAAGAGACTAATTCTCCAACTTTAATATAATTAATAATCAAATCCAAATTCCAATTTCAATGGAGTTTGGATTTTTTTATATTTAACAACTCACAACTCACTTTCCTCAAAGTTGTATTTGTCGATCTATTTGCTGGTCAAGCGAGATAAACGTTTCAGTTCTAGAAACGCCTTCAATAGCTTGAATTTTAGTATTGAGTAAGTGCATTAAATGTTCGTTGTCTTTACAAATAATTTTAATTAATATAGACCAGTTTCCAGTAGTGTAGTGGCATTCTAGTACTTCTGGAATTTTTTTTAAATCCTTAACGGCTTCTGCATTTCGGGCTGCTTTGTCTAGATAAATACCCACAAATGCCATTGTGTTATAGCCTAGAATTTTGCTATTGACTGTAAATTTAGATCCAGATATAACACCTGATTGCTCTAATTTTCGCAAACGCTGGTGAATAGCCGCTCCTGATATTCCTATTTTATTCGCAATTTGTAGAATAGGTTTTCTAGCATCTTCCATGAGGTCACGTAGAATTTCTTTATCAATTCCGTCAATTTCTACGACTAAGGAATTTATTTTCATAGCTTATAAATTTAAACAAGATGATGATGTTTGGTTGATTTTGAAAACCAAATTTACAACAAATACTATTATAAGCAATGCTGATTAAAGAAATGTAGTGGGTAATGTATTGATATAAAAAAAGCCATTCAGATTTTGAATGGCTTTAATGTGTATGTTGTAAAAAAAATTATTTTCCTTTATTAGCTTCGGTAATGTATTTTTCCAAAGCCATAGTCATAGAAGGTGTTGCTGGTGTTGGTGCAAGAATGTCTACTCTTAAACCATGATCTAGTGCTTCTTTTTGTGTTGTACTTCCAAAAACTGCTATGCGTGTATTGTTTTGCTCAAAATCAGGGAAATTCATAAACAATGATTTTATTCCGGTAGGACTGAAGAAAGCCAGTATATCATAATACACATCAGCAAGATCAGATAAGTCGCTCATTACCGTTTTGTAAAAAACAGCAGGAGTCCAATCAACCTTTAGAGCGTTTAGCGTTATTGGTGCATCAGCATTTAATTGATCCGAAGCCGGTAGTAAGAATTTTTCGTCTTTGTATTTTTTTATCAGCGGAGATAAATCAGCAAAGTCTTTTGGTCCTACGTAAATTTTACGTTTACGGTATACCACGTATTTTTGTAGGTAAAAAGCAATAGCTTCAGATTGACAAAAATACTTTAATCCCTCAGGAACTTTATAGCGCATTTCATCAGCTACTCTAAAAAAATGATCAACCGCATTTTTACTCGTTAAAATAATTGCCGTGTAATGGTTAAGATCGATTTTTTGTAGTCGAATTTCTTTGGCATTTACTCCTTCTACGTGAATAAAAGGTCTGAAATCAATTTTTACTTTGTGTTTTTGTTGAAGTTCAAAGTAAGGAGAATTTTCCACTTTAGGCTCGGGTTGTGACACCAAAATTGTTTTCACTTTCATATTTAACGTTTTCTAAGCAACCCCTTTTGTAAACCAATAATACATAAAATAATAGGGTGCTATTTCAAAGGCGCAAAGATATAAAATAAAATAAAACAACTTACCGAATATTATATTTTGATAATTTTTTATTGAAATCAAATAGGTTAGTACATTGGCTATCAATATTGTAGCGATTATAGCTAAAGGAAAATTTCTTGAAATTGTATCGTAATAGAATAAAATAATGTTAATAGGAAGTATTAAGAGTCCTATATACGTTCTGTAGGTAACTTTTTGAAGGTTAAATTGCTCCATGAATTCTTCAATATTGAAAGATGTAGCAATGATTTTTTCGATGAGGTATTTCGATAGGATAAAAAATATCAAAAAAGTGACAATTTGGATGTACAAGATCCAATCTGTTTTCGAGGCATAACCAAACTGGCTTAACGCAATTAAGATAAAAAAAGCAAACGAAATGATTTGTACAAAAAATAGCGCAACAGTAAAACTACTCATTAAATGACTGCTGTCACGGTAAATTTTAATGTATTTATTAGAAAAAATGAGATTGGCAAACTCACCAAATCTATTTTCAAATACAGATTTAGTGATTGCTATTATAGCAAATGAAAGAACAAATAGTGCTGTTGCCCAATCTTTGTTCTCAATGATTCTTGGATGAAGTACGGTTTCAATCATAGCCTTGCAAAATTACTAATTTTTATATCATTCTTTTTATTATAATTTTATTAAGGTTGAAATGGCATAAAATGGTTACTTTTGCACTGAATTTAGTTGAAAAAAATGAATGATTGTATAGTTATAATCCCTACCTATAACGAAATTGAAAACATTGAAAGTATCATAAGAGCTGTGCTATCACAACACAAGCTTTTTCATGTTTTAATAATTGATGATAACTCTCCAGATTATACTGCGGATAAAGTAGTGCTTCTCCAAAAAGAATTTGAAGGCCGTTTATTTCTTGAAAAAAGAGAAAAAAAATCAGGTTTAGGTACAGCGTATGTACACGGATTTAAATGGGCATTGCGTCATCAATACGAATTCATTTTTGAAATGGATGCAGATTTCTCTCACGACCCAAAAGACTTAGAAAAACTCTACAACGCTTGTCACTTTGGCGATGCCGATTTAGCAATTGGTTCTCGTTATGTAACGGGTGTAAATGTGGTAAACTGGCCATTGAGTAGGGTATTGTTGTCTTATTTTGCATCAGTATATGTGCGTTGGGTTACTGGAATGAAAATTCATGATGCCACCGCAGGTTTTGTTTGCTATAAGCGAAAAGTACTTGAGGAAATCAATTTAGATAAAATACGATTTGTGGGTTATGCATTTCAAATAGAAATGAAATACCGTACTTATTGCAAAAAATTTGAGATTGTTGAGGTTCCTATTATCTTTACTGACCGAACAAAAGGTCAGTCTAAGATGAGTAATTCCATCATTGTTGAAGCCGTATTTGGTGTAATTGCTTTGCGATTAAAAAAAATGATTAATACATTATAAAAAAACAATTAATATGAACAAGATTTTAATTAAGAACGCCAAAATTGTAAATGAAGGGGTAGTTTTTGAAGGGGATGTGTTAATTGAAAACGAAATCATTGTTGAAATAGCCGAAAGTATTAGCGCTAAATCTTCTGATTGTAAAATTATTGATGCCGAAGGGAATTTTTTAATTCCTGGAGCAATTGATGATCAAGTACATTTTAGAGAACCAGGACTTACGCACAAAGGCGATATAGAATCAGAGTCGCGAGCAGCTGTAGCAGGCGGAATCACCACTTATATAGAGCAGCCTAATACAGTACCTAATGCGGTAACGCAAGAAATATTAGAACAAAAATACGTTTTGGCTTCCCAAAAATCATTTGCCAATTATTCTTTTATGATGGGAGCTACAAATGATAATTTAGAAGAAGTTTTAAAAACTAATCCTAAAAATGTTGCTGGAATCAAGATCTTTTTAGGGTCTTCAACCGGAAACATGTTAGTAGATAATGAAGTTACACTCGAAAAAATATTTTCAAGTACTTCCATGTTAATTGCCGTACACTGCGAAGACGAGACTACAATACGCAATAATTTAGCTCAGTATAAAGAATTGTATGGAGAAGACATACCAGTATCAGCCCATCACTTAATCCGAAGTGAAGAAGCGTGTTACATTTCCTCTTCAAAAGCAGTTGCTCTTGCCAAAAAAACAGGTGCTAGATTGCATATTTTTCATCTTTCTACGGCAAAAGAAATGGAATTGTTTACCAATAAAATTCCGTTAGAAGAAAAGAAAATTACTGCCGAAGTTTGTATTCATCATTTATGGTTTACCAATGATGATTATGCTACAAAAGGAAACTTGATTAAATGGAACCCAGCTGTAAAAACAGCTCAAGACCGTAAAGTGTTGTGGGAAGCTTTGCTTGACGATAGAATTGATGTGATTGCAACAGATCATGCACCACATACACTAGAGGAAAAACAAAAATCATATCTGGATGCACCATCAGGAGGGCCATTAGTGCAACACGCAGTAGTAGCCATGTTTGAAGCTCACCATCAAGGTAAAATTAGCGTGGAGAAAATTGTTGAAAAAATGTGTCATAATCCAGCTAAGATTTTTAAAATCCACAAAAGAGGCTTCATTAAAGTAGGTTATTATGCTGATTTAGTTATTGTTAATGCAGGTTTGCCATGGAGCGTAAAAAAAGAAAATATTTTGGCTAAATGTGGTTGGTCTCCTTTTGAAGGATTTACATTTAAATCCAGAATTACGCATACTTTTGTAAATGGACAATTAGTTTACAATGCATTCAAGGTAAAGGACATTCGCGCTGGAAAACGTTTAGAATTTGAAAGATAAATATCATGATTAAACACTGTGTCTCCGTAATATGTTTTCTTCTTTTATTGAGTTGTAAAGACCATAATGGCATTCCTGAACCTGAAAAGCTCATAGAGAAAGGTGTTATGGTAGATATCATGTATGATTTGTCAGTTTTAGAAGCCATAAAATACCAAAACCCGGCCTCTTTAGATTCTTTTAAAATCAATGCAAGTGCTTTTATTTTAAAAAAGTATAAGGTAGATAGTATACAGTATATGAAAAACAACAAGTACTACGCCGCTGATGATGAACTGTACAAATCCATGTTTGAGAAAGTAATAAAACGTCTTGAAGCCGATGTTAAAAAAGCAGAGACTCAAGCTAAAATTGACGATAAGAAAGCTAAGTCCAAAAAAAATAAAATTAAAACTGCTGCTAGCACTGATACGGCAACAGTAAATTAAATCTTCTTTATCGGTTTAATAATCGATTGTAAATAGGGTTGTACAGCCGTAAAATTAAAATTGAGTTGCTGTTTTATTTTGTGGTTTGAATAGGTATTTTGGGTGTAGGTTGCCTTTGCTGTGATTTTAGATAACTTTCTTTTAGTTCTAAAAACAACAGATGATAACCAGTCCAAACGCCATAAAGTTTCCATTAAAAATGGGCTTGCATGCGTGTTGGGTCTTTTTACATGCAATGCATCGGCCATAGTATTAAGTACATTTTGAAAAGTTATATTTTCAGCAATAATAATAAAACGTTCGTTTTTTATAGTGCTTTGCATCAATGCTACAGCTATTTTTACAACATCTGTAACGGCAACAAATCCAGAGGTGCCTTTTGTATAATATTTCAGTCCTTTTTTTACTTGAGTTAATAATTGACCACTTCCTTGTTCCCAATCTTTGTGATCTAGTACAGGTCCCAGAATAACTCCCGGATTAATAATTATAACATCTAAACCTTCTTGGTGGCCGCGCCACACTTCCATTTCGGCGCCATATTTAGAAATGGCATAGTCACTATGGTTTTGTTCTGGATTCCACTCTGTTTCTTCTGAAATGTATTTTTCGTGCGGTAATAAATCTCCAAGTGTTGCTATTGAACTTACAAAGCACAATTTTGCTATACCGTATGCAATACAAAAATTCACCACGTTTGCGGTTCCTTCAATGTTTATTTTTCTAAGTTTATTTTCATCCGCAGGGTCAAAGGAAATTAAGGCGGCACAATGGTAAACGTCTGTGATGTTTTGAAAAGCAATTTCTAAAGATGGAACATCAGTAATATCTGCAGGAACCCATTCAATTTGCTGCAAGAGGAACTCTTTTTTGTAAAAGGCAAATAAGGATTTTGTTTTCTCGATTGATGCAATATTTCGATAAATAGCACGTATGGTACTGCTTTCATTATTTTGATTTTCAATCAAATGAATCAATAAATGTGTGCCTACTAAACCGGTTGCTCCTGTAACTAAAATCATATTGTAAAAGTAATAAAATCAACGCCAAGGACAATGCCATTTTTAAGCGAAATTAGAAATCTGAATTTTTTTTGAAATTATTTTTTGTGTTTAATTTAGAAATTAGTGTTGAAATTGCCATTGCCATTGAAATTCTTATCTTTGTAATCACCAAGCCATGTTGGCTGAACCGAAGAAAGTAAATTGATTAAAAAAGATGAAGAATTTTATTGAAGAAGTAACTTGGAGAGGAATGCTCCACGATGTTATGCCGGGCACAGATGAACATTTGATGGAACAAATGCGTGTGGCATATGTGGGAATTGACCCAACTGCCGATTCATTGCATATAGGTCACCTAGTAGGCGTGATGTTGTTAAAACATTTTCAATTAGCGGGTCACAAGCCATTAGCGTTAGTAGGTGGCGCAACAGGAATGATTGGTGATCCATCCGGAAAATCGAATGAAAGAAATTTATTGGACGAACCAACATTACGTCACAATCAAGAGGCGATAAAAGGACAATTGGCTCGTTTCCTAGATTTTACTTCGGCTGCGCCAAATGCTGCTGAACTAGTAAATAATTACGACTGGATGAAGAATTTCTCTTTTCTGGATTTCATTCGTGATGTGGGTAAGCATATTACTGTCAATTATATGATGGCAAAGGATTCTGTTAAAAAACGTTTGTCATCAGAAGCTGCCGAAGGAATGTCGTTCACGGAGTTTACGTACCAATTGGTTCAAGGTTATGACTTTTTGCATTTGTACAGAGAAAAGAGCTGTACGTTACAAATGGGAGGAAGTGACCAGTGGGGAAATATCACTACGGGAACCGAATTAGTGCGTAGAATTGCTAGCGGAAAAGCCTATGCTTTAACGTGTCCGTTGATTACAAAAGCGGATGGAACCAAGTTTGGAAAATCCGAAGGTGGGAATATTTGGTTGGATTCGGTTAGAACTTCTCCTTATAAATTTTACCAATATTGGTTGAATACATCTGATGTGGATGCAGAGAAATACATTAAGATTTTTACTTTTTTATCGAAAGAAGATATCGAGGTGTTAACTGAAAAACATAAAGAAGCGCCACACATGCGTTTGTTACAAAAACGTTTGGCCGAAGAAATTACCGTGATGGTACATTCAGCAGATGATTTAGAAAATGCCATAAAAGCATCTAATATTTTGTTCGGAAATTCTACCTCAGATGATTTAAAACAATTGGATCAAGCAACATTTTTAGATGTTTTTGACGGAGTTCCTCAGGCAGAAATCAGCAGAAATGAAATCGAAGCTGGGATCAATATTGTTGACGTTTTAAACGAAAAAACAGGATTTCTAAAATCGAATGGTGAAGCAAGACGCGCTCTAACAGCTAATTCTATTTCTGTGAACCGTGAAAAAATTACCGAAGAATTTGTGCTTTCAAGCAAAGACTTAATCAACAATCAATTTGTATTGTTGCAAAGCGGAAAGAAAAATTATTTTGTAGTGAGAGTCGTTTAAGGAGATAAACAAATTATTCTCTATTCTAATTATAAAAAATTCCCAATAACTCAATGAGTTGTTGGGAATTTTTATGTGGTTTAATCTCTAAAATTGATTTCTACTTTGTTAGTGTATATCCATCCTGTAGCGATTGTGGGGTCGCTAAGTATGATTTTTAAATCTTCAGGGAGCAGAGTTGAGACTAGTTCTTCTTTGTTGAAATACAAAAACAAATCAAGATAATGAATTGTTTTTTGGTCTAAAAAATATTCATTGTCTTCAAATTTGTGATACCGGTTTTTATCCCAAGACAATGTTGCAGAAAAGTTTTTTGTTTCATTAGGTTGAAACTTAACAATACTTTCTAAGATTTTTTTACTTCTTTTAATCTTTAATTCTTTTTCCTGTTTCAGTAAATAATCAGCTAAACCTTTGCGATTATTTTCTAGGTCTTGCATTATTTTTTTAAGTACCGCATCACTTTTTTTAGAATCGAATACAGTATTCGTTTCTATCATGTTTTTTTCTTGAAACAGCCTGTACGAGGGTATCCAAGACGAATTGTTGTACATGTTAGATCGTAACTCTTTAGTATTTAAAACTAATGAAATAAGACTTTTTGCTTTGTTTTTGATGTGGTAATGTACCGTAAATATACGTTCGCTAGTAGAAGGATCGTGATGCGTTATAGAATCTATTTGAACTTCTATATCGGTGTTTTGCGCATTGCTACATAAACTAGTGAATAATAAAAGTGCCAAAAATAAAGTTCGCATGCTCCCAATAATTATTAAAGATTAAAGAACCATCAAGTTACACCCTCGAATATCTGAATTGTCAAAACGACCCAATACTTCAAAGGAATTGTTGGGGTTTTTTTTGCCCAAATCCTGAGTAGCTATAAAGGAACAAGAATTGATGTTGGCCAAATCAATTACGTTGATTCCGCCTGTTTTTCCGTCTGGAATATATGTCAGAGCATCTTCGGTATCGCGAACCAATATTTGCATCCAAGCAGGGCACTCAAATACGCCATTTCCTAAGGAGTAGGCCTGCGAAAGTAATTCGGTCATGCCGTATTCTGAATGTATGGCTGCTACGCCAAAACCTTCACATAATTGATCGTGTAGCTCTTCCCGAATCATTTCCTTTCTTCGTCCTTTCATACCACCGGTTTCCATGATGATGGTGTGTTGTAATTTAAATTGTTGTTTCTCAATTAAGTCTAGTAAAGCAAAGGTGACGCCGATTAAAATTACATTTTGACCCGCCTCTTCAAGGTCGTTAAGTTTAGCAATCAATTCGTCGTGATTGTTGAGGTAAAAACCGCTTTCAGGATGATTGGAAAGTTCTATTAGATCCTTGACCATGTAAATTAACGAAGAGCCTTCTCTTTCTAGATAGGAGGGAAGCAAAGCTAAAACTACATAATCTTCAATGTTGCCATAAAATTCTGAAAACCCTCTCTGGTAGCTTTCTTTATATAATGTAACATCAGTTACAAGATGTTTGCTGGTAATCATTCCGGTTGTTCCGCTGCTGGTAAATGTCTCTTGAATATCATCGTAATTGGAAATCACTTCATGACTCTTAAAAAACTGTATAGGTAAAAACGGAATTTGTTGTATAGATTTTACTTTGTGAGGATCTGTTTTAAGAAAATTACAAAACTCCTGATATACTTTGTTGTTTTCGTATTGGTAACGAAAAAATTTTAAAGCAATTTTTTCAAATTGTTTTTGACTAGAAATAGTGAATATATCAGTGGTTGTGATCAAGAATTTTTTTTGCAAAAGTATGAAAAATTTAAAAAGGTCGTTTGTTTATCTGTCTTTAGAAAACGGATGCTGTTTGGTATTAAAAAAAAAGCTCCAAAAAATGGAGCTGTAATTTTATATTTCGAATGAATTACCGAATTATTAATTTTCGAGTTGCAGAACTTTCTTTTTCATTAATTTTTATAATGTATACTCCAGAAGATAAATTAGATACATTCAGTTCTTTAGAGCTGAGCATGGTTTGCAAAACTTTTTTACCGAGTACATCAAAAATTATGATTTCTTTATCAAGGTCATTCTTAGTGGTAATGTAGACTTTACCATTACTCACAGGATTTGGGTACAAGCTCAATCCCTCAATAGTAGAGGCAGTTTCTTGTAATTTTGGTTGCTGTTTATTGTCTTGCGCATAAGTGCTTGCAGAGAATAAAAAGACCAATAAAGTAATCGTATAAAAGTAGTTTTTTGCCATCAGATTTATTTGAATAGTAAATATACAAAAATAATTCAAATAGTGTACCAAAAAAAATGCCTTTCGTTATGAAAGGCATTTTTGTATTTGTTTAAGAGGTGGTTATTTGATTAATGTTGCTCCATTAACAGATGACCAATTTCCGGCAGTTAAGCTTGCTCCAGTAGCTGTAGTTGTTACACCCCAGTTTGTTGCAGGATTAAAGCTAGCTGCGTTAACTGTAAATGTTGTAGCTCCAGATATAAATGTATTATCAGAGTTATTGATAGTTACGTTTGTCAATTTTATTTTACCACCTGCTACTTGATTGTTGTATGTAGTTATATCTCTAATTTGTAGTACTCCACCATTTTTAGTTGTAGGTGTAGTTTGATTTTTGTAACCGTCAATAAGGATATTACTGTAATCACCGTTTCCTTCAGCTTTAAACTGAATAGCGTCTAATTGGATCTCTGTTTGTGCTTCTGTTACAGTACCAGCAGCTCTTTTCAATGTGATGTTAGTTACTTTTGGGAAAAATGTGTTATTAACACCTTTAGCTTCAATTTCCATTCCGTAATTAGCTGCACCTTCTTGGTATGCGTACCAGTTAGTACTTTCTTGACCTCTCCATCCATCTTGCCAGTCAAAAGCGTCATCAGAGTTTCCGTAAGAAATTGCGTTTTTCAAACTTACAGTTCCACCGTAAAACTCAAATCCATCATCATTACCTTTGTAAGAAACTAGATTTTCTAAAATTGTACCTGATCCTACAGAGTAGAAAGAGAATCCGTTTTGTTCTTTGTTATTTTGAGTAATAACTTGACCAGCGTACTCAACTCTAACATATTTAAGTGTTCCACCATTGTGGGTAGCATTAGATCCACCATAAGGTAATACTAATCCGTCTTCAGAAGTAGCAGTTTGAGGTGCAGCAGCTGTTGCAGAGTTCACTATTGGAGCGTCTCCATACATGATAATACCACCCCATGATCCTGCAGTTTTAGTTGTTGAAGTAAATACAATTGGTTCTGCAGCAGTACCTATTGCAATTAATTTTCCACCATTCAAGATTACGAAAGCATCTTCTCCGTTACTTGGATCTGCTGTTATAGTTGAACCAGCTTCAAATGTAATAGTTACTCCCGAAGCAACTTTTGCGAAGCCTTTAAGAGTATAATTACCAAAAGCATACGTTTTAGAAACTGTTAAATCACCAGTTATTTCACCTGTTACTGGAGTCTTTACAGGGTTTTCTGTAGTGTCATCACTTGAACAAGAAGTAAAGATTGCAGCAATAAAAGCTAAGCTTAATGCGAACTTTTTCATAATAAATTTTTTTTAATTTTCTAATGTTAATTTCTTGGTGTAAAAGTACCCTGTATGTTTGTGTATTACCTATGCAAATTGTTATCAAATCATAATCAAAATGCTACTTAAACATTACTCTAATGTTAAGAATGTTACTTTAAAATGTATATGATACATTCATAGAAAAGCCAGTCCCTCTTTTAAAATCTTTTACAGTTAAGTCTTTTTCAATAATTGTAATTTTATTTTCTTCTCCTAATTTGATTCTGTATAAAGGATTTAGGATGTTATCAATCGAAAATTTAGCATCCCATTTTTTACCTATTTTATTACTCCATACTAAATCAAGTTTACTGAATGGTTGCTCGTAATAGTGGTCTAATCCATTTGTACCTACTGCAAATATTCTTTTTCCATATACATTATACACAAGAGATGCAGTGTTTGTCCAATTTTTTGAAAACTCAAAATCGTATTTTAAGTCTGCATTTATTAACCATGGTGATGCACCTTGAAGTTGTCTGTCAGGATTAGTTTCAGCAGCATTTTTTTTGCTAATTGTTACTTTCGAATACATTAAGGAAGTGTTAAAGCCCAATGATAAATTTTTAAATTTATCAGAAAAACGATCAAGTTGTACTAGAAATTCTACTTCAGCTCCTAAAAGAACTGCCTTATCTGAGTTATCGTAAGTAATAATCTGCCCCCCACTACCTGCAGATTGGGTGAACAATCTTTCAATAGGATTTTGAATTAACTTGGAGAATGCAGTAACAGCCATTAATTCTTTAGCTGTAGGGAAAATTTCGTATTTCAAATCGAAATTATAATTATCGCTGTTGATAATGTTTGTGTTACCGTTTTCAATTGTACCATCTAAGTTTACAAATTCTAATGGATATGCCTCCATTATTACTGGTCTAGTGATTGTTTTTGAAGCTGCAAATCTTAAATTAGAAGTGTCGTTAAATTTGTATTTCATATTTAACGATGGCAAAATGTCAAGACCAGTTACTGTCTTTGTCTGAAATGCATCATCGAAAGATCCTGGATTTCTAAATTTTGTTTCTCTACTGCTTTGTTCTACTCTTACTCCTACATTAAGTTCCGAAGCTTCACTCAATTTTAAAGCTAAATCAGAATAACCTGCATTTACAAATTCAAACAACTTAGCTTTGTACGTTGAGTTAGTACCTTCTCTGTAAGTAAAATCACCATTAGATATAGCCGTTGCTAGAGTGCCATCAGGAGAATTTGTGCTGAAAGTGGTTGCATTTGATCGTAGTCTTTCAGAAACCAAAAATCTGAAACTAGATTCCATACTGTTTACATAAGAATTATATCCTACAGTTAATTTATGATTGTCTTTTGTATCAGATTTACCAAATTTCCAACTGTATTCAAGTAAACCAGAAACATGAAATTTACCGTCTACATCAAAAGTTTGTCTGTATAAACTATTTCCAGTATAACTTATAGCTGTTGTATTATCATCTAGTAAAACTCCTTTGTATGATTTTCTGTCAGGAAGTTGGAAACTTGTTTTTGTAAATGAAATTCCCGCTTTAATATTTTTTCTGTCGTCTTTAGATAGTTTGTAATTCCCTAAAAGTTGTGAATTCAAGAAATCAGTTTGTGTAAGTTGATTCAAACGGATAAAGGCATTGTTGTTAACTGGAGCTGCATTAGTATACCCCAATTGATCTTGAATCATATTTTCTGTAGATTTCAAATAAAAAGTATTTGAAGTTAAGTCTAACCTTTCTGTTTTATAGTTTACTCCAACTAAAGCAGATGAATTGGTGATGTATTTATATTGTTTATTATATAAATTGTTGTCATATATTCCTTGTCCAATGTTAAAAAAACGATCAACGCCTTCTCTATATTGAAATTTATTGTCAAAATTAAATGACATTAAGTATTGCAAAGAGTTATTGTTTTTACCTACAGTGAACTTTGCGGAGTTTAAAATACCAATGCTAGTGTTCAATGGAGATTTACTTTGCTCTACATCATATCCTGAGCCAAACTGTTTTAGTGATTCGTCAGCTGTTAAAACACGATTGCTAGGCACACTACCTAAAACGCTAGGAAAATCTCTTTCATTACCAGAAAATCCAAAAAAGTCTCCAGTTGAAGTTGCGTCTTTAGATGTTAAAAATTTGCGTAAATTATTATTCGTTGTGTATCCTGCTCCAAAATTAATTTTTGTTACGTTTTTTGATCCTCTTGAAGTAACTATATTGAAAGTTCCTCCTGCAAAATCTCCGTATAAATTAGTGTTAAATGTTTTGTAAGTTTCTATAACCCCAACTATATCGGTTGGAAATAAGTCTAAAGGGATAATTTTTTTGAATGGATTGTTTGATGGAACTGCTAAGTCATTGATTAATAAATTATTATACCTATCCTCTAATCCTCTTACAAATAAACCTCTACCGTCTACTTTGGTAATTCCAGTTACTTTAGTAAGTCCTTCTTCTACGTCGCTTACTCCTTTTGCCGAAAGTTCTTGTGCACCTATCGATTGTTTAATTACAACTGCATTTTTTTGTTCTAGTAAAAGAACAGTAGCCTTTTCTCTACTTCCTTTACTTTTTACAATAACATCTTCAAGCTTGTAACTTCCAGAACCTAGCGCTTTATTGATTGTTACTGTTTCATCTGCAACTACTGTTACAGGAACTTCTATAGTTTCATAACCCACAAAACTTAGTTGTAAGGTGTAACTTCCAGGTTGGATTTTTATGGTATATTTACCATCTACGTCAGTATTGGTTCCTATTGCTGTTCCTTTGATGAGGACATTAGCAAATGGTAACGATTGATTATTAGCATCTTTGTCTGTTAACGTTCCAGTAATGGTACCTTTACTTTGTGAGTAAGAGATCGCTGTAAGTAATAACGTGAAAAATAGTAACTTGAATTTCATTTTGTTTAAATTTTTTGCAAAGTAACGTTCATAATGTAAAACTTGAGTTACTCATTTGTTAACCTTATGTTGTGTTTATGTTTGCAAAATTCATCTAATATTAAATTATAGTTAACAGCTTTTGGATGCTGGTTTTATGTTTACATTTACATCTCAAAAATAATTTTTGAACCCTTATGAAGAAAAAAAACACCAAGATTCTACTGGTTGATGATGAACCGGATATTATCGAGATTGTAGGATACAACCTCTCACAAGAGGGGTATCAAATTGTTACGGCTACAAATGGTAAAGAAGCCATTGCTGTGGCCAAAAAAGAAATTCCAGATTTAATTATTATGGATGTGATGATGCCAGAAATGGATGGAATGGAAGCTTGCGAAAACATTCGAAAAATACCTGAATTAAATAATGTATTAATTACTTTCTTGACTGCGCGTAGTGAAGATTACTCTCAAGTTGCTGGATTTGATGCAGGCGCAGATGACTATATTAACAAACCTATTAAGCCCAAATTGCTAGTAAGTAAGGTAAAGGCATTGTTAAGAAGGTTAAAAGAAAAAGAAGTTAATAGCGAAACTCTCAACGTGGGTGGTATTGAAATCAATAGAGAAGAGTATAAAATTGTAAAAGACAATATTGAAATTGCTCTGCCAAGAAAAGAATTTGAATTATTCTATTTATTGGCATCAAAGCCTGGCAAAGTTTTTAAAAGAGATGAAATTCTTGATAAAGTTTGGGGTAACGAAGTAGTTGTAGGAGGAAGAACTATAGACGTTCACATTAGAAAACTACGTGAAAAAATAGGCGAAGATTTGTTTAAAACCATTAAAGGTGTAGGATATAAGTTTGAGGTGTAAATGACAATCAATTTTAAAAAAACATACCGTTTTGCTGTAAAGTCAGCATTGTATATTACTATATTTTCTACTATTTTAGTTAGCTTTTTAACCTATCTTTTTTTTAGTTTTTCCTTTAAATTTAGTCTGCTTTTTGCATTTTCAATAGCTACTTTTTCTTTTTTAGTGATACAATATAGAGTGGAGCGTTTTATTTACAAGAAAGTAAAAAAAATATATGATGATGTTTCTTTATTAGAGTCTAGTACTTTTAGAAACCAGCCAATCACTACTGATATGGCTACGCTTACTCGTGAAGTAAAAAAGTTTGCAACAGATAAAAAACTAGAAATAGAAACCCTAAAGGTTCGTGAAGAATACCGAAGAGAATTTTTAGGTAACGTTTCTCATGAACTCAAGACTCCTTTATTTACTGTACAAGGATACTTATCTACCTTGTTAGATGGTGCGATGAACGATAAAACAATTAGAAAGAAATATCTAGAGCGTGCCGAGAAAGGTGTAGAAAGATTAATCTATATCGTACAGGATCTTGACATGATATCAAAATTGGAAATAGGAGATTTGAATCTTGAAATGGGTGAATTTGACATTGTGAAATTGGTTCAAAATGTTTTTGACTTGCTCGAAATGAAAGCATCGAAAAAAGATATTTTACTTATGTTTGATATGCGTTATAATAGACCCATAATGGTTTATGGTGATGAAGACAAAATTCAGCAAGTGGTTATGAATCTGGTTGTGAATTCTATAAAATACGGTAAATTCAAGGGCTCAACTGAAGTAAGTATAGAGGATTTAACGGATGAAAAAGTGATTGTAAGGGTTACCGATAACGGAGAAGGAATTGAGAAAAAAAATATACCAAGACTTTTTGAACGTTTTTATAGAGTGGATAAGAGTGGTGCAAGAACCGAGGGTGGATCTGGCCTAGGTTTGTCTATAGTAAAACACATTATAGAGGCACATGAAGAGAGAATCTATGTTGATAGTACCTATGGAGTGGGATCTGAATTTTCATTTACAATTGAAAAGGCTAACGTTAAAGAGGTATAATAAATCTCATAAATTAAAAAAAACCGACTACAGTGTCGGTTTTTTTATGCAATACATTAATTAGGGGTTAAAAACTTCAAATAGAGTTGTCCATTCTATTCTAGATTCAGACCTCGGTAATCCTTTGTAATCATGAACCATTTCTAAGTCACTAATTTTAAAATTATCCTGAGTTGCATAAGGGACAAGTCCTTCTTTCATTAATTTTTTTGCTAAATATTCTTGTTCATACTGACCGGGTGTAGGAATAAAAAAAGCTTTTTTACGAAGTACGGCTAAGTCCATGATAGTGGTGTAACCAGATCTGCAAAGTACTATTTCACTTTCGTTAAAAACGTTTTCAAGTTCTACAGAATTCATGAAATTAAAGTAGGTAACATTTTCTTTTATAACTTTAGTTTGTTGTGGGGCAATATTCCCTTCAATAAAAATGGCCTTACCTTGATAATTTAAAATTTCTTTTTTCAAATAGTTTTCTAATAATCCTCGTTGTGGTTCTGGTCCTGAGAGAATGATCAATAAATCATATTTTTTGGGAACAAGTTTTTTTTGTAAACGGCTTATGGGGCCTATGTATTTTATTTTTGGATTAAGAACCTCAAGATGACCTAAATTCCCCGTAAGGTTTATTGTGCCTCCATAATCTGGAACCCAACATTGCTTATATTTATTAAAGATGTATTGGTGAATTTTACTGGTTATCCAAGTTGTGTTTCCTGTTAAAACATTTAATTGATGTGTGATATAAACAGATGGTACTTTTTTATCAAAAACTCCCAGACGATTATCCGATAGTATACCATCAATTTGATATTGTTCAATCCAGCCCCGAACAATTTTTCTTTCGGTACGGATTGCTTTTAATGTTTTCAAACTATTTTGAATTAACTTCCACTTGAAATTCTTCCCTTTTTTTGCATATTCAATTTCGTACGATGGCAGCTCTAAAGTTTGCAAATCCGGAAACTCTTTTCTAAGTAATGCTAGAGCAACTCCATCCGAAGCTATTATGGGAGTAAAATTGTTTTCTAGTAATGCCTTTATGATCGGAATACATCTAGTGGCGTGTCCTAAACCCCAATTAAGCGGTGCAATTAAGATAGTTTTAGCGCTGTTATTGTTATTCATTTCAAAATTGTATCAAATGTTTTGTAAGTGTAAGATACATTGAAACACTTCTTTTTTGTATTTGTAAAACATTACCAAACTATTAAATTATGGTAATTCGATTTACTGAGCTTTAAAACGCATCATCAAAATCATTTTAAAAATGGAGTTTAGCAAATTTAAAAAGGATATAAAAAGCAAAAGCTATCCCAAGAGATAGCTTTTATTATTTTGTTACTGTTGCTTATTCTTGAATATACGTCTTATTTCCGTTAGAATTGATGTAGTATTTACCACCTCTAGGACCAGTATATACTTTTTTACCATTGTATTCACCAGTTACTTTGTCTGCAACTTTTGGAGCTTTTTCAGTGGTTTCATTTATTTTTTTTGCTGGTTTTGTTATTGCTGCTTTTTCTTTAGTAGCCTCAGCTTTGGTCTTAGCCTTTGTAGCTTTCTCTTTTACTGCTTCTGTTTTTTCTTTAGTAGCATCAGCTTTGGTTTTAGCTTTTGTGGCTTTTTCTTTTGCTGCTTCAGTTTTTTCTTTAGTAGCATCAGCTTTGGCTTTAGCCTTTGTTGCTTTCTCTTTTGCTGCTTCAGTTTTTTCTTTGGTAGCATCAGCTTTGGCTTTAGCTTTAGTAGCTTTCTCTTTTGCTGATTCGGTTTTTTCTTTGGTAGCTTCTGCTTTGGCTTTAGCCGCCTCTTTCTTTTTAGCTTTGGCTAACTTTTCGGTGGCTGCTTTTGTTGCTTTTTTCTCAGTTGCTGTTTCTTGTGCGTAAGTACTTAAAGAGAAAATAAAGGCCATACACAACATTAATAATTTTTTCATAGGGGTTTTGTTTTTTGTTTAGTAGTATAAAAATAGCGAAAAAAATGTTTTAAAATCAATTCGTAATTCAATATCGTAAAATTGCTTAAAAATAGGCTCTTAGTTGAACGTTTCCAGTGTGTATGGCGTTGTTTTTTTCACTCTTTCGACCTTGATAATTGATGTTTATATCTAAAAACTGAGTGATATTTTTTTGCAAAAGTAATCTCCATGTTAAGTTTTGTCCAGTTTGTAGTCCTTCGAGCATTTGAAATCCTACTGCAGAAAGTTCGTTTCCTATAAATTTATTTTGATACAAGGACAATTCGCCATTCATAGTTATTTTTTTTGTACCAGCAAATGAAAAGGATGTTCCAAATCGACTTTGATTGAGCGTTTCATGATCGCCGATGGTATTTTCTTTTTTTTGCAATTCGTAAAATAAATCCCAACTTGTATTTTTCGAAAATAGATAACTAACTTTTGGTGTCCATTGGTAACCCGAAAGATTGAAGTTTTTTTCTGGAAAATTTTCAGATTTTAAAGCAGATTGTATTGTTTTAGTAAAAACACCAAAAAGCCAATTTTTTTGGTACAAATGATTGTATTGCAACTGATGTGAATAGTTTGAAACTTCCTGTGAGCCAACTGATGATAGGTTTGTAGTTCTGCTTTCTAGATAGGAATAGGTAACGGAATGTTTTTGTTTACCTCTGTTGTAAAACAAACTATTTCTAAAATTATAGTTTAAACCTAAAACATTTTTGGTAGCATTAGAAAACGGATTTAACTCAAAATTAGCTCCGTCGTTTTTCACTTTTCGATCTAATAAAAATGTAGTTTGGTTGTAAAAATTAGAGAGAAATTTTCTAACTCCTTTATTGTTTTGCCAAATTGTAGGGTTCCACGTAAGGGATTGAGAAAATTTATTTTGATGGGTTTTTATAAAAATACGGTTAGGTAAAAACACTCTTATAAACTTTGCTTGGTCAACAAAAGGCGCCACTTCAAATTCCTGTAGCTCTTGAATACCATTATTATTGTAATCGTTCCAGGTGTAAACTCCTTGTCCTGCCGCTACCTCTAAGTAGGTGAATTCTTGTTGCGGAATCGTACCAGAATTAGTCTCAAATACAGTGTTGCTCACCAATAATTGTTTCAAAAACCGATCGGTGTAAATAATCCTTGAGTTGAGGGTAGATTCTTTTTTTTGTGTATTTGTTTCAAAGTCTAACACTCTATATTGAGATACAATTGACAAGTCACTTTTTGCAGTTTGAATCAGTTTTGTTTTAAGCGCAAAGGTTTGAGAGGTATTTACTCTTTGAATCAAGTTGTTTTGTAAACTGTCATTGCTACGCTTCAAATAGCCTAGCTCTACAAATACTTTGGTACTATCACCGCGACCGGCAAAAAATCCGTATTCTTTAAATTTTTGGCTTAAGGCTGAAAATTGAAGTGTATTAGTGTCTTTTTCTTTATTGTCTTCTGTGCGAAGGGTTGTGCCTATCCAGTTTTTTTTGTGATCATAACGCATTTGGAATTGATTTCTAAAAAATTCAGATTGCGATTTGTTCGACTCACTTTTAAGATAACTTCCCCTATTTTTAAAACTCCATTTTTTTAGTTGGAAAGCACCATTTACAACATGTTTTCCTCCTGAAAAACTGTCTGAAAAATCTAGTTTCTCGTATTGGTATACAAAAAAACCTTTTTTTGAAGTCAGTTTTTTAGGATTTAAATTTAGTTTCACACCGCTAACTAGTAAACTTTGATTTCCAGTTCCATTAGTACCAATGTTCCAATCACGATCAAATTCTATGTTGTAAATACGTTCCATAGATTTAAAATTGCGCTGTATAAATTGATAGTTTGCAAAAACATCCATTTGCCATTTTTTTGAAAAAAGGCGTTGCTGTCCATTTATTTTTCCGGCAACTCCTTTATTATCATTGTCTTGTAGCGTTGAAAATAAATTTTTATCGGTATTACTTACCCCCATTTCTACTGCTATCATTGTTTTATCACTAGGGTTGTATTCACTTATAAATGTGGCTACTTGCGTTTTTGTGGGAGCAACAAGTTGAATAGTAGCTTCGTAATTACCTTGTGGGATTCCGTTTATTGGGGCTACATATTCAAACACACGGGTGATGGTGGCGGTATTTGCAACTATATAATTTCCGTTGTTTGGGCCAACTAGTGTAAAACGGACATTAAATAATTCTTGCTGATCCTCATTTGAATATTCAAAGAAAGTTACTCCATTTGCAATTACTTTTTTATAGAGCACTTTATTTTCATCAAAGGTATCAGCATACTCAGATGGTGCTATCATCAATTGGGGATTGTCACCCGCTTGTGTCAAAATTTGCGCTTGTTCTCGGGTAAGGTTTTGTTGTAAGGGTTGGTTTTTTAAATCATTCTCCGAGTACAAATAGCCTTTTAATTGCCATTTTTTATTCTCGTGAGTTGCCCCTGCATAGGTTACAAATCGGGTGTAGTTTTGATCAGAGTATTGATATTCTACTGCAATTCTCATTTCAGAGGTTATGGTGAACAAGGGTGTAAATACAATCTCTCCCGCATTATAATCAATGGTGTAGTCATTATTCTCACCTCGTTTTAATAAAGTACCATTTACATATACGCGCTCCGATCCAGAAACCACTAGTACATATAACTCTCCGTTTTGTCCTTTTAATTTATAAGGGCCTTGGTTGCCTTCTTGTCCTATGATGTCACTTTTTGCATATTGTCCTCGCACTAATGCTGCTGATGCAAAGAGATCGGTTTTGTGATTTTTATTTCCAAACTGGATTTTTGTAGAAAGTCCTTGTACTTTTTTATTAAAGTTTAGGAATTGGGTGTTTTTGTTTTCCAAGAAAATATCTCCCGCTCTAATGTTCCAATCTTTGCTATACAACTCCATGAAAACATTGTCAAACTGATCTAATTTTTGAGAATACCCCCCGTCTTGTAGTGGAATATTACTATCTTGAATGGAGGCTCTCAAGCTCACTTTATCTGATATTTTGCCTGTTATTTGTAAGTCAAGGTTCGATCCAAATACCGCATTTTGATTATTTCCGATGGTAATTCCTCGGGTGATACTTCCAGAGGTATTTAGGCCATCAAAAGGAACTGTTTTGTTGTTGTTTTTTTTATCGATTGTGTATAAGTTTCCTTGTAATGCGGTATTGCTCACGATTTTATTCGAATCAAATACTTGGTATACCTTAGTGAGTATTTCGGGAAATTTTAAATACTGCACTGTCAAGGAATCGCGCTCTATTAGCAAAGGGGATTTCAAGAGTAAAATTCCTTTTGTGAAATTAATTTCAAAAAAAGTGCTGTCTATTTTTTTACCATTGGCGTCAAGCAGTTTAAAAAAGTGCGGATTAAGACTTTCTTTTTCTATATAAAGAGTATCTTGAGTTCTAGCTATTTTTTTTGTTTTGTACAAGGAGTTGATTTCCTGCGCCTGTAGACCAGAAAAGAAAATCAAAAGAAAAAAAAACAAGATTTTTTTTAGCATAAATACTATAACTCACAGGAATCAAAAGTAGTATTTATAATTTGATAATAAGTATTCAAAAAATGGGTAGTATGCAGTGGTATTATCCTGCTACTCCTAAATAAAAAGGGAAGTAACTGCATGTTATTTCCCTTTTTTCTATTCTTAAACTTCTTTAGTCACCACTTGCATGGTCTCGCGGCTTACTTGTTTGAGTAAAACAATTTTGTTTTCTTCAACTGTTTTTGCAGCAGTATCATTAAAATGTCTGATGGTGTACAAGGTTACATTTTGCTCGTAATCTACTTTGAATTTTTTTGATAAAATGGCATTGAGCGCATTAAAATTATCAAATTTATCTTCAACACATACAGAGAAACTGATGGCCGAGTTTTGGATTAAATTTACTTTTATTTTGAATTGATGAAATAATGCAAAAATCTCGCTGATGTTTTCCTCCATTATAAAAGAGAAATCTATAGAAGAAAGCGAAATTAATAATTGGTTTCTTTTTACAATAAAACAAGGTAAATACGGCTCCAGATCTACTCCTTTTGAAACACTAGTCCCTTTTAGTAATGGGTTTATAAATGATTTTACAAATAAAGGAATTTCCTTTTTTTGTAAAGGTTGTAACGTTTTTGGGTGAATCACGGTAGCGCCATAAAACGCAAGTTCAATAGCTTCTCGATATGAAATTTGGTTTAATAAACTAGCATTCTCAAAATATCTTGGGTCAGCATTCATAACCCCAGGTACGTCTTTCCAAATGGTAACACTTTCGGCATTTAGGCAATACGCAAAAATGGCAGCAGTATAATCAGATCCCTCACGGCCCAGTGTTGTTGTAAAATTATTGGGGTCAGATCCCAAGAAACCTTGTGTAATATTTAGGATTTGTCGTTTTACATTTTTGGCAATATTAGCTTGTGTCAAGTCCCAGTCTACCTCGGCATCTCGATACGTAGCATCAGTTTTTACAAAATTACGAACATCTAGCCATTGTGTTTGAATACCCATAAAATTCATGAAATGACTCAGGATGGTTGTTGATATCAATTCGCCAAAGCTTACAATCTGGTCGTAAACAAAATTGTAATTAGGAGATTTATTATGTGCCAAAAAATATTCTAAATCACTAAATTGTGCATTTACGGCAGCAAATACTTCGTTTTTTTCATCTTCAAACAAATCGATCAAGATTTGATTGTGGTATTTTTTTACTTCTTGAACGGATGATTTTAATTCAGTTGATTTGTCAAAATAATTTTTTATAACAAGTTCCAATGCATTAGTAGTTTTACCCATAGCTGAAACTACCAGTAATACATCCTCATAACCCACTGTTTGTAAAACGCTGTACACGTTTTTGATTCCTGATGCATCTTTTACTGATGCACCTCCAAATTTGAATACTCTCATATTTTCTTAAATCACAATTTTTAAATTCTAAATTGAAATCAGAATTCTATTTATTTTTAATTTCCTATTTGTGTCTCTGAATTTGGGCGCTTTATTTCAATTTGTCAGATACAAATTGATGTATTCCTAATTCATCCATTTGTACTACATGCCAATCGCGTAATACTTTGGCTCCTGATTTTTCGTAGAAATCAATTGCTGGCGTATTCCAGTCCAGAACATTCCATTCTACTCTTCGAACCTGGTCTTTCTTACCTTGCTTTAAAATTTCAGAATATAAGGCATAACCTAATCCTGTTCCTCGCATGCTTTCTTTTACTACTAAATCCTCTAAGTGAATGGTTTTACCTTTCCAAGTTGAATACCGATAGTACCACAAGGCGATACCGACAATTTGCTTATCTGAAGTACTTTCTGGAGAGTCTGAATCAATCTCTGCTACAAAAACATGAAACAGTGGGACAGCTCCAAAACCATCTCGTACTAAATCTTCAACGGTAATAAGAACTGCATCTGGTTCTTTTTCAAACAATGCTAGTTCTTTGATTAAACCTAAAACGGAAGGCATATCTGCCGGAGTACCTTTTCTTATTATCATGGCGTAGTTGTATCTGTAAATGATTGGATTATCTAACGGGCAATTGTCAATTTCTTGTTTTTAAAATCTTACAAAGATTCTGCTATGCTATTTTTAATTTAATTGTTTAAAATCACAATTAAATAAACTTTAAACCTAAAAATTTACAGTTTATTTAGCAAATATACAATAGTGGTAAACTAAGTTCATATTATTGAAATCATTTTCACAAAAAAAACGATATTTGTGACTTCAAAATAACTACAACGATTTCGAAATGGAAGAACGCAACAAGACTTTAGGAGAATTTATTATAGAGAATCAAAATGCTTTTCAATATTCGTCTGGTGAATTATCCCGAATTATTAACTCGATTAGGCTTGCCGCCAAAGTAGTAAACTATAAGGTAAATAAAGCTGGATTAGTTGATATCGTGGGTGCTGCAGGGGAGCAAAATATACAAGGAGAAGACCAACAAAAACTGGATGTTTATGCCAATGAAGTTTTTATTCAAACCTTAATTAACCGTGAAATTGTATGCGGTATTGCCTCTGAAGAGAACGATGAGTTCATCACTGTTGAAGGAAGTGATAACAGTCACAACAATAAATATGTGGTATTGATGGATCCTCTTGATGGCTCTTCAAACATTGATGTAAACGTATCTGTGGGTACCATATTCTCAGTGTATAGAAGAATTACGCCAATAGGAACTCCAGTTACAATGGAGGATTTCTTGCAACCAGGAATCAATCAAGTAGCTGCAGGATATGTTATTTATGGAACATCAACCATGCTAGTGTACACAACGGGGCATGGTGTAAATGGGTTTACATTGAATCCTGCAATTGGGACTTTCTATTTATCACACCCTAATATGAAGTTTGCTAAAGACGGTCATATTTATTCTATCAACGAAGGGAACTATATTCATTTTCCACAAGGGGTTAAAGATTATATCAAATACTGTCAGACAGAAGAAGAGGACAGACCGTATACTTCTAGATATATCGGTAGCTTAGTTTCGGATATTCATAGAAATATTATCAAAGGCGGAATTTATATCTACCCAACTAGTTCAAAAGCACCTAATGGTAAATTACGTTTATTATATGAATGTAATCCTATGGCGTTTATTGTGGAGCAAGCTGGAGGTAAAGCTTCAGATGGTTTTGGAAGCATCATGGAAATTACTCCAACCGAATTGCATCAGCGTGTTCCTTTCTTTTGTGGAAGCTATAACATGGTTGAAAAAGCCGAAGAGTTCATGCATAATGCAAAGTTAAGCAAATACTAAAAAGCAAAAAGCTTCCAGGATTACTGGAAGCTTTTTTATTTAAATACAGCTGTAATTTATTTGTGCATATTTTGCATTTCCTCAAGGAAAGTGTCAGAGTCTACCTCTTTGTCAACAAGTTTTAAGGCTTTGTCAACGATGTAATTTACATTATCAGTATTGAACCCTAAAGCTACACCTATTTTTCTCAACAACATTTCTTGTTGATTTCCTAAATGATGATCTACGTGAACGATTCGTGCTAAATCATACAAACGCTCTAATCTTTGCTCGTGTAAATACGGTGGATTGATAGGGTAATTCAAAGGATTTTCTAAAATTTCCTCATACTCCACTGCTGATATTTCTAAGCGAAGTGCTAGTTTGTCTAAAAATGCTTTTTCTTCTGGTGAAAATTTCCCATCAGTAAGTGCAACTCTAACAATTGAGGCGAAGTGACCTTTGTTTCTTAGCTTAAATTCGCTATCAAATAAATCTGAAAATGACATAGTTATTGATTTTATATCCTACAAAGATAAATCTATTTTTAAATTAATTATTTTAATTTTTGTTTAATTTTTTTCGAATGCTAGAGTCAATTGCCCTTGTTTTCAGTTAAAAGTGCTACGCTACTATTGACCTAAAAATATGTTTGTATAGCTTATTTAGCATCTGAAAGTGTTTTCATAAAGGCAACTAATGCTTTTTGCTCTTTCAAAGTCAAGTTGAGTTTGTCTGACGGTAAGGTTTGATTTTCTACAGTGATACTATTTCCTGCGCCGCCACCTTCATTATAGAAAACAACAACTTCCTCCAACGTTTTAAAAACACCATTATGCATGTACGGACCTGTTTGTGCAATGTTTCGGAGCGTTGGTGTTTTAAAGGCATGTTTCAGTTGAGCCATTTTGTATTGTGTAAATCGCCCTAAGTCTTGATCTATGATTTTTCCATTTTTGATTTGAGGTGTTCCTATCACTTCTTGCTCTGTTTTTTTGTAAATAGGAGGGACTGTTCCATTAAACAATGGGACGAAATGACAAGTAGCACATTTGCCTTTTCCTGCAAAGAGATTAAATCCTAGTTTTTCCTCATCAGAAAAAGTAGTAGAGGTACCCGAAAAGTACTGATCAAACTTAGAGTTGAATTTATTTAAAGAACGAACATAACTCGCTATTGCGTTTTGCAATTGCCATTCTTCTAGTTTAATAGCATTAGGAAAAGCTTTTTTGATCAATTTTTTATATCCTGTATTGCTTTCAATTCGGGTTAAATTTTCTTTTAAATTCCCATGCATTTCATCTTTGTTTTGAATAACATCCAGACTTTGTTTCTCTAAATCAGGTTGTCTCATATCCCAAAATTGAGCATTTTGTAAAGAGGCATACGTAAGAGTTGGCGTGTTTCTAGGCAAACTAATTCCAGTTAAAGATTGGTTGGTTTTTTCTCCATCTGTGAATGCTAGATCTGGAATATGACATGTGGCGCAATTGCGTCTTCCATCTTTGGAAAGGGACGAGTCGTAAAATAATTTTTTGCCAAGATCAGCTTTTGGTTTAGAATACGCATATTCCTTTGACGGAATAAAAGCGTTTACATTAAAGGTGTTTTTTTCAAAAAGCGATTTTGCATCTGGATTGATGGCATTTGTCTTCGCTACGTTTTTAATACTATTGTCTTTTTGAAATTGAACTAGCTTTTGAGATATTGGATTTAAATATTTTTTAATAAAGGTAGCGCGATCAAAGGAGTTGAAATTGGTGTTCGCATCACAAAAGGAATTGGCTTGATCTATCAAATCAAAAAGTAAGACTTTTGTTTTTGAATTATTGGTATTCAATTTTTCAAGTACAACTTTTAAAGAAGATAAACTCGCTTTAGCTTCAGGGATCGATTGATTGGCAATTGGCGAATCGAAGCCGGTGATGCCAAGAGTTAAAATTCGGTACACTTCCATTTTGCTGGCATCAATAACATAATCAGGGCTGATAGTGATTGCGGATAAATGCTCTTTGACTTGTGCAATTAAACCTTTTAAAACGGCAATTTCTCTTTTTAAAGTATTGGAATTACTAGCAGCGTATTGCGGGTAAATTAGTTCTTCAATAACTTGAAAACCACTTGGCGACAAGAATTTGTTTTCTTCTACTTCCAATTCATCGAGTGCTGGCCCGTTGATAAATCGTGCAGGATCTGGTGTAAAGTATTCGATAGCCCATTCTATTTTTTTATACGCAATACGACTGGTTTCAAATGATTTTTGTAGTTGTTTTTGATTTGGATTTTCGGTAGCTACTTTTTCAAAAGCAAGTATTTCTTGATTTAGTTCCTCTAAATTAGATAACAGTTCTTCTTGAATGGTTAAACTAGTATATTGTTTTTGACAAGAAAAAAATAGCAGGAATAGGGGCAGCAGTTTTAATAGCGGTTTCATGTTGCGGATTGTATTAAATGCAAAAACAACCCAAAATTTTGGGTTGTTTTTTATATCAATAGTTGAGGTAATTATCTTTGTACGTTTCGGATGATTAGGGTTTGACCACCTTCTTTGTTTGTATTTAATCCACTACCATCAGCATTTAAAAAAGCATCTTTTTGCCATGTATGTGGATGTATGTTTACGATAAATGTATTCGGAACACCAATTACATCTGAAATGTCTTCCATTGCGCCATATTCCCAACTTCCAAAACGCATTTCATTAGCTTGGTTGTAAGCTGTATTCCAGGCAGCATCAGTTCTTTTGTGATTCATTGTCAACCAAGGTTTGTTCACTTTTGAAGCAATGTTGTATTGCCAGATATAAGAATCATGTTTTGCGGCAGTGTAGAATGAATCTCCATCTTCTTGAGTGTATACAAAGTTTTCGGTAACACATAAGTTATCCGGATTGATAATCCCAGTTCCTGGAGTAGAATCGCCTTCAATAACTAATTCTAATTTTCCAATAAGTGGGTTGGCATCATTTAATACTAATTTATACACACGTCCCCACATTGTATAACCCGCTACAGGAGCGTTTGAACTTGCTTGTCCGGTTGCGGTAAAGTACAATTCTCTATTGTTTTTTGCAGATCCTTTTCTGTAATCTACATCTTCAACTCTAGAAAAACGGATGGCTCCTAATTCATTAACTGTTGTGTTGATTACCGCACCCGTTAAGTTTTTAGCATTTGGAATTTCTACAAAAGATACATCAAATGAGGTTCCTACATTCATGCTAGTCTCTACTTGGTTTCCATCGTTTCTTTTTAACGCGTATAATTTACCGTTAGATAAGTCACCAACAGTTGAACTCATATACATAATTACTTGGCCAGCACTTGCGTGAGAAGTTGAATACGATTGATCTTCTCCAATAATAATCACGGTTTTCCCAGGGTAAGCATCCTTAGGTAGTGGAACAGCATTTTCCATACTTGCTTTTCCTAAAGCTGGTAAAACTCTGTCGGCTCTATTTTTCATACTTGTAAGTCCTAATGGGTCAATACCATGAACCATACTTTCTTCACCACTTTCTCCAGCAGTTAAAAACAAAGGTCCAAATCCATGGATTGCTGGTGAAGCTAAAGTTGCTGAACATAATCGGGTTAATCCGCCCACAGCGTCAACAATATAATCTCCTTTTACAGGCTTAAGAGTTTTGTCTAAATATACTCTTGATACAGATTTTAAAATTTCATGATTAGTGATCATAATGTAACCATCGCTTGCAGGATCTTTCATTAATCCAGCACCATCAGGTTGAGCACCATAAACAAAAGCTGGTGATTGTGCCAATACATCTGAACTACTTAATAAGGAAGTAATCTGTAAGTTTTCAAAGCCTTCTTTTGCTACCGCCAATGCTGGAACTGTAGAAACATTTGAAAAATTAATGGCTGTGTTTACGCTAGGAGTTTCATTTTTGTCGTCTTGACAGCCTACTACTGCAGCTAACAAAACCGATGATAATGCTATTTTTTTTAAATAATGCTGATTCATGATAATTGTGTTTAGTTTGTTTGAATGCAAAACTATCGTAACAATCCGAATCTTAGTTTAGGTCAATATTGTTGATTCATCAATAAAATGTTACTCCAAGATTAACACATCGTAAACCTGTTAATTTAAGGTAAAATTAAGATTGCTTACATGATTTGTAAGATTTATATATTTGAATAGTAGTATTTCAAACTTGTGATTTAGTATGTGAGGTTTTTATCTTTTTGTTTCTTTTGTTACCAAGGTAGAATGTGATGTAAGTAAACCATGCTGATAGTACAGGAGTTATGAGTATTGCTTTTAAGGGTGTGCTTATGACTTGAGTTGCTTTGCTATATTCGTTTTTCAAGGAATTGTGCGTATGGTTTTCATCGAATTTATTAGATATTCTAAGGAAGGATTTTCAAAATTTATCGTAAGTTTACAACCCTTTTAGCAACTTAAATTAGTAGTGATGCAAGAATTTTGGATTTATTTTCAAATAGGATTAAAACACGTTTTAGACATTCATGCTTATGATCATGTTTTGTTTTTAATAGCTTTGGCGGTGCCATATTCGTTTAAAGACTGGAAACGAATTATCTTGTTAGTCACTTTATTTACTATTGGTCACACCATGGCTTTGATGCTTTCCGTTTTTGGAATTATAGCCATAAAAGTAAATGTGGTTGAGCTTTTAATTCCCATCACAATTTTGATTACTGCATTGTTCAATTTGTTTACGGCTGGCAAGTCCAGTAAAAAAGAAAGTATAAACTTAATATTTTTTATCACACTTTTCTTTGGGATTATTCATGGTTTGGGGTTTTCTAACTATTTCAAATCTATTTTAGGTGGCGATGCTGCCTCAAAAATGTTGCCTTTGGCTGAGTTTGCCCTGGGAATTGAGGCCGCTCAAATTACAGTAGTTTTTGTGGTATTGATTCTCTCTTATATTGTGCAGACTATTTTTAGATTCTCTAAACGAGATTGGACACTGGTAATGTCCTCTTTTATTGTAGGAGTTGTTATCCCGTTGATTGTTGAAAGTGAAATTTGGAACCGATAAAATGAGTGAAAAAAAATTAAATAAATACGACAAAGCCTATTTGCGAATTGCAAAAGAATGGAGTTTACTATCCTATTGCCAACGAAAAAAAGTAGGAGCCATCATTGTGCGGGATCGAATGATCATTTCTGATGGATACAATGGTACACCAAGTGGTTTTGATAATTGTTGTGAAGATGATGAAGGACTTACCCGCTGGGATGTTTTGCATGCCGAAGCCAATGCTATTTTAAAAGTAGCGCGTTCTACGCAATCATGTGAGGGTGCTACATTGTACATTACACTTTCCCCATGCAAAGAATGCAGTAAGTTAATTTACCAGTCGGGTATAAAAAGAGTAGTGTATCATTCTGGTTATCGTGATGATTCTGGAATTCAGTTTTTAATAAAAGCAGGCGTAGAGGTGGAACACATACCAATAATGGAAGAATAAATGAAATTCAATACAAAATATTTGCCTCTTATTATATTTGCTACACTGGCTATTGGTGTGCTACTTGGCGGATTATTGAATTTCCCCAATGCATCAGGTTTAATTGGGAAAAATAATGCCAAAAACAAACTAAATAAACTCATTGATTTTATTGATGATGAATATGTAGATGCTGTAAATACAGATTCTATAGTGAATCTTACCGTTGATAATATTCTCGCACAACTTGATCCGCATTCTGTTTACATTTCGCCTAGTGACCAGCAAGAAGTGGTTGAAAGTATGCAAGGAAATTTTGTGGGAATAGGAGTGAATTTTTACATGTTTAAGGATTCTGTCGCAGTAATAAAACCGGTTGAAAATGGTCCTTCGGCAAAAGCTGGAATTCAAGCAGGAGACAGAATTTTATACGCTGGAAAGACAAAGCTTTATGGTAGAAAACTTCCTTCTGACAGCTTGTTTTCTCAACTCAAAGGAACAGTTGGTTCCTCTGTAGAGCTCACCGTTTATAGAAAAAGCACCAAACAAAAACTAAAATTTAAAATAAAAAGAGATGTAATTCCTTTAAACAGTATTGATGTGGCTATGCTAATCAATCCTACTACAGGGTACATTAAAATAAATAGATTTTCAGAGACCACTTATGATGAATTTATGAAAGGTCTAGGAAAACTCAAAAAACAAGGAGCAAAGTCCTTAGTTATTGACGTTCGGGATAATGGAGGCGGTTATATGGAAGAGGCGATTGCTATCACGGATGAATTGCTATCTGACAAGCAACTTATTGTTTTTACCAAAAACAAGAACGGAAAAGTGATCAAAACTTTTGCAACAGCAAACGGTCAATTCGAAAAAGGAAAACTGACTGTTCTTATCAATGAAAATAGCGCATCGGCCAGTGAAATTCTTGCAGGCGCCATTCAGGACAACGATAGAGGTAGTATCGTAGGTCGACGTTCTTTTGGGAAAGGTCTAGTGCAGCGAGAAATGCCTTTTGCTGACGGATCATCGGTGCGTCTTACTATAGCGCGCTATTACACTCCTTCGGGACGATCCATTCAAAAACCGTATACAAAAGGTAAAGAGGAATATTTTAAAGAGTCAGAAACCCGATTTGAAAATGGAGAGTTGTATGATAAAGACAGTATTAAAGTAGCTGATACTCTAAAATACAAAACTAAAAAAGGAAGGATAGTGTATGGCGGTGGCGGTATTGTTCCGGATGTTTTTGTGCCTATTGAGGTAGAACATAGCAGTCAAAGTACAGGGTATTTACTGCAGTCTGGCATCGTGGGGAATTATGTTTTTGAGGATTTAGACGCTCACAAAAAAGAGTTCAAAGGTCTTGCTTATAAAGCGCTCCAAGAAAAAATTAGCACTTCGGATTATTATTTTAATAAGTTTCAAAAATTCATTCTTGATAACGGTCTCGATATTCAATTTTCTAAAAGCAAATCCCTAGTCAAAAGATTTCTTACTGCAGAGTACGCAAGACAGTTGTTTGGAGAGAACAAATATTATGAAGTTATTCTTAAAGAAGATTCTATGCTCAAAGAAGCATTAAAATTAAAATGATTTAAAACTAGAAGTGTTTTAAATGGAAATCCTACTTACAAGCTTTATTAAGATAAGGTTGGTTTTATTACTCCTTTAATTTGTAATCGAATGATAATCAAATCGATTGTAAATTAATTTAAATAATTGGAGATTTAGGTTTGCTAATAGGAGAACCTAAAAGGAAATGAGAAATTTCTTTATCCAAAAAAAGGATGTGCTAAAAATCAAGCGCATCCTTTAATGTATTTCAAAATTAAATTTATTGTATTACGAATTTGTGTTTGATTTTTCTTCAATCTTTTTGGAAACTCTAAAAATAAGAAGAATTAATACAGCACATAATGAGGCTGCAATACCAATAAACGCAACGATGCTTTCTCCCTGAAATGGGTTTTTAAAATCTAGTAATGTAACATTAAAGACGATTAAAGCAAGTGCCAAAAATACCAGTATGTTAGTGAAAATTTTCATAAATGAGTTTGTTGTTTAAATCTTAGTGTACTGAAAAAGATAGAAGTAAATTCTATGTGACCAATTAAAATTAGGCTGTAAAATTATTAAATTTTATATTAAAGAAACAAACCTTTAACATTAGCAGCAAATAATTTAACAGCAATTGCTAATAATACTACTCCAAAAGTCTTGCGGATCACTCCAAGTCCATTTTCGCCTAACATCTTTTCAATTTTTGAAGACGATTTTAGTACAATATATACTAAAATAATGTTCAAGAATATGGCTATGACAATATTAATAGTAAAAAACTGTGAACGTAAAGAAAGCAAGGTAGTCATGGTTCCTGCTCCAGCAATCAAAGGAAAGGCAAGTGGAACAATAGATGCTGAACTGGCTTCTTCATCGCGATAAATACGAATGCCTAAGATCATTTCTAAGGCTAGGAAAAAAAGAACAAAAGAACCTGCAACTGCAAATGAATTGACATCGATTCCAATTAACTTTAAAAGTTCTTCTCCCGCAAAAAGGAAAACAATCATAATTACTCCTGCTACGATGGAGGCTTTCTCAGATTCGATGTGACCGTGTTTAGCACGAAGATCAACAATGATTGGGATAGATCCCACAATGTCAATTACGGCAAAAAGAACCATGCTCACGGTAATTATTTCTCTTATGTCTAGCTGCATAATATTGGTTTTAATGATGCAAAAGTATTCATTTTTGATGGTTAGCGGGTTCAATCTTGTATTATTTTAAGGTCAAGTTAAAAATATTTTGAATTATAAAGTAGAAGTCAAGCCTTCCGTTTTTGCTAAATTCTTTTTTTTGATTTTCAGTGCTTCATTTTTAAATTTCTTTGAATACCTTTGCAGCATGTTTCAACTAGGAAAAACCATCGTCTCAGAAGACTTACTCGAAAAAGATTTTGTTTGCAATCTAACTGCCTGCAAGGGAGCTTGTTGTGTAGATGGTGACGCTGGTGCGCCATTAAGCGAGGAAGAAACAAAAATCCTGGAGTCTATTTATCCAAAAGTAAAACCCTTTTTGCGCAAGCAGGGTATTGCGGCTATTGAAGCGCAGGGAACTTGGGTAACCGGAACGGATGGTGAACTGGAAACACCTCTAATTGACAATAAAGATTGTGCTTATGTTATCTTTGACGGCAAGACTGCTTTATGCGGTATTGAGCAAGCCTACAATCAAGGCATCATCGATTGGAAAAAACCCGTTTCTTGTCATTTATATCCAGTTCGTGTAAAAGATTTTACAGAGTTTGCAGCTGTAAATTATGACAAATGGGACATTTGTGATGCTGCCTGTTCACTTGGGCAAGAGTTAGAGGTACCAGTGTATAAGTTTGTCAAAGAAGCTTTGGTACGCAAGTTTGGTGAAGACTGGTATGCAGAACTAGAGACTGTTGCTCAAGAGCACTTAAACAATTCAAAATAGCACAAAACTACCCCACAATTTTAATTTTTTAAACCCTATATTTTACAGTGGCTAACGCCGTTTTGTAAAATACAATCTATTGATATTCAAATTTTTACAAATAAAGCTATAAACGATAATTTTTCTTTTCGTTGTTAAAAACTAGGGCCGATTGTGAATAAGTTTGGCTTTTAAATCCAGCAATATTTCACAACCTTTGTAATCCTCAGATCGAATAGAATTTCGTTAAAATCACAACAAAATAAAACAATACAATGACACAAGTGGAACCTATTTTACAAGAAAACAAAAATCGCTTCGTAATTTTTCCTATCAAGCACCATGATATTTGGGAATGGTACAAGAAAATGGAAGCTAGTTTTTGGACTGCTGAAGAAATTGATTTATCGCAGGATTTAAATGACTGGAATAACAAACTTTCTGATGAAGAGCGTTATTTTGTAAAGCATATTTTAGCATTTTTTGCTGCTTCAGATGGGATTGTAAACGAGAATTTAGCGGAGAATTTTGTAAACGAGGTACAATATGCTGAGGCAAAGTTTTTTTATGGCTTTCAAATCATGATGGAAAACATTCATAGTGAAACATATTCGCTATTGATTGATACTTACGTGAAAGACGAAGCTGAGAAAGATGAGTTGTTCAATGCGCTTGAAGTTTTTCCTGCTATTAAGAAAAAAGCAGACTGGGCTTTGAAATGGATTGAATCTGATTCGTTTGCAGAGCGTTTGATTGCTTTTGCAGCTGTTGAAGGTATCTTTTTCTCAGGTGCATTTTGTTCAATTTACTGGTTGAAAAAGCGTGGTTTAATGCCAGGACTTACCTTTTCGAACGAATTGATTTCACGTGACGAAGGAGTACACTGTGATTTTGCGGTTCACTTGCACAACCACCACTTGGTTAACAAAGTACCAAAAGACAGAATTAGAGAAATCATTGTGGATGCCTTGAACATTGAAAGAGAGTTCATCACGGAGTCGTTACCAGTATCTTTAATTGGTATGAACGCAGGCTTGATGACACAGTACTTGGAGTTTGTTGCAGATCGTTTATTAGTAGAATTAGGTTGCGACAGAGAATACAATACGGCTAATCCTTTTGATTTTATGGATATGATCTCATTGCAAGGAAAAACCAACTTCTTCGAGAAAAAAGTGGCTGAATACCAAAAAGCAGGTGTGATGAACACCGATGAAGAAGCACAAAAAATAACATTCGACGCTGATTTTTAATCGGTTTTGAATATACCTACTACCTTCCTAGCCCCGATGGAAGGGAAAATCCTTTTTAGTCCTGATTTTTCTCAGGACTAAAAAGATTGGAATGACAGCGGGATAAGCTCCCGAAAATAAAGAAACTGAACTTTATGCCAAATCAGTACCCACCAATAGTAGTTGCTGCCACAAAAGTTGTGGTGGTCATGCTGCGAAATAATAAACAAATAACTAAAAACAGCGAAGGGATTTTCTGTTTTAAAAAAAAGAAAAAGTATGTACGTAGTAAAAAGAGACGGGCACAAAGAGCCAGTGATGTTTGACAAAATCACAGATAGAATTAAAAAACTATGCTATGGTTTGAATGATTTAGTAGATGCTGTAAAAGTAGCAATGCGTGTTATTGAAGGGCTTTATGATGGGGTTTCAACATCAGAATTAGATAATCTTGCTGCCGAAACTGCTGCCTCAATGACTATTGCGCACCCAGATTACGCACAGTTGGCCGCTCGTATTGCGATCTCAAATTTACATTCGAATACTAAGAAATCATTCTCAGAAACGATGAATGATATGTTCCATTATGTAAACCCAAGAAATGGGCAATACGCTCCATTACTGTCTGAGGAAGTACATAAAGTGATTATGGAAAATTCAGAGTTTTTAGACTCGCACATTATATACAACAGAGATTTCAACTACGATTATTTTGGTTTTAAAACACTAGAAAGATCGTATTTGCTTAAAATAAACGGCAAAATTGTAGAGCGTCCGCAGCATATGTTGATGCGTGTATCGGTGGGAATTCATTTAGATGATTTGAAATCGGTTATTGAAACCTACGACTTAATGTCGAAAAAATTCTTTACCCATGCTACGCCTACCTTATTTAATGCGGGTACGCCAAAACCTCAAATGTCGAGCTGTTTCCTATTGGCGATGCAAGATGATAGTATTGATGGGATTTATGATACGTTGAAACAAACGGCTAAAATTTCGCAATCAGCAGGAGGAATTGGGCTTTCAATTCACAACGTTAGAGCAACAGGATCCTATATTCGTGGAACAAACGGAACCTCAAACGGGATTGTTCCGATGTTGCGTGTGTTTAATGATACGGCGCGTTACGTAGATCAAGGAGGCGGAAAACGTAAAGGAAGTTTTGCTATTTACATAGAAACTTGGCATGCTGATATCTTTGATTTCCTTGACTTGAAAAAGAATACCGGAAAAGAAGAAATGCGTGCAAGAGATTTGTTTTTTGCGATGTGGACTTCGGATTTATTCATGAAACGTGTGCAAGAAGATGGATTATGGACCCTAATGTGTCCTAATGAATGTCCGGGCTTGTATGATGTGCATGGAGAAGAGTTTGAAAAAATGTACACCGATTATGAAAAAGCGGGTAAAGGTAGAAAAACCATCAAAGCACATGAATTGTGGGAGAAAATTCTAGAGTCGCAAATTGAGACCGGAACGCCTTACATGTTGTACAAAGATGCAGCCAACCGCAAATCAAACCAAAAAAATCTAGGGACTATTCGTTCATCGAATTTGTGTACTGAGATTATGGAGTTTACTTCTAAAGATGAAATTGCAGTATGTAACTTGGCTTCATTGTCATTACCGATGTTTGTTGAAAACGGAGCATTCAATCACGATTTGTTTTATACAGTAACTAAGCGCGTAACGCGCAACTTAAATAAAGTAATTGACAGGAATTATTATCCGGTTAAAGAAGGAGAAAATTCTAATAAACGCCACCGTCCAATTGGTTTAGGAGTTCAAGGACTCGCAGACGCATTTATTATGTTGCGTTTGCCGTTTACAAGTGAAGAAGCTAAAAAACTGAATCAAGAAATTTTTGAAACCATGTACTTTGCGGCCGTAACAGCATCAATGGAAATGGCTAAAGAAGAAGGGCCGTATTCAAGTTTTGCGGGATCTCCTATTTCACAAGGGGAATTTCAGTACAATTTATGGGGATTAACCGATGCTGATTTATCAGGACGTTGGGACTGGTCGTCGCTTCGTAAAGAAGTAATGGAGCACGGTGTGCGCAACTCCTTGTTAGTGGCACCAATGCCTACTGCATCTACATCTCAAATCTTGGGTAACAACGAAGCATTCGAACCGTATACTTCAAATATTTACACCAGACGTGTACTTTCGGGTGAGTTTATTGTGGTAAACAAACACTTGCTTCACGATTTAGTAGAGCGTGGCTTGTGGAACGAAACCCTGAAACAAGAGTTAATGCGTAATAACGGATCTGTGCAAGCGCTTGATATTCCTCAGGATTTAAAAGAATTGTACAAAACCGTTTGGGAAATGTCTATGAAAGACATTATCGATATGTCCCGCCAGCGTGGGTATTTTGTAGATCAGTCGCAGTCGTTGAACTTGTTCATGCAAAATGCTAATTATGCTAAATTAACTTCCATGCACTTTTATGCCTGGCAATCAGGTCTTAAAACCGGAATGTATTATTTAAGAACAAAAGCGGCCGTTGATGCTATTAAATTCACCTTAAACAACGATAAAAAAGCAGAACCTATTGAGGTAAAACAAGCTCCAGTGCAAGAGCGTTTGCAGAGTATTGCTGTTTTGAACGAACCTGTAGAAATGAGCCCTGAAGAATATAGAGCCATGATCGAACTAGCTAAAAATGCTGGTCCAGAAGATTGTGAAATGTGTGGATCGTAAATAATAAAAAGAGTATTTAATATTTATAAAAACAGCTATCATTTTTGGTAGCTGTTTTTTTTAGGAGCTATTTCCTGCTATTCGTTACAATCTTATACGCCATCCCGAGGTTTCGGGACCGGCTTATAAGGATTTCCACTGCTATCAGGGCTAGGAATTGACGGTTTTGAAAAGACATTTGCTAGTTTCAGTGATACATCTGCTGAGTTGGATTCGCGCAAGAGGATTGGTTTTAGAACGTTAAAGTGCGAATTTAGCAACACTCTCCCTAAATAGTGTAACTCCAGGAGTCGTATGTGCGTGTACCTTTGTAGATATGCAATATGCAAATAACAACAAGGCTGCTACGTTACTTTACGAAGTAGCAAAACACCCTAAAAAAATAAAAATGGAAACTACAGCATTAACTATTTCGGCGGATTTGTTAGCGTCCAGAACCAAGCGATTTTTAAACTTGCTCATTGATTTGTTTATTGTTTACTTGTTCACCATCGGCATTGGAGCACTCATTAACGGGATAGGAGTTGTAACAGGGAATTATGAAGTTGCAGATTGGATTATCAATTTATCACCCACAGAAAACGCTTTGTTTGGGATGATAGTGATGTTTTTTTACTATTTCATTATGGAGTTTTATTTGTCTAGAACTTTTGGGAAATACTTCACTAAAACGCTAGTTGTAAAACCTAATGGCAGCAAACCAAACCTAAAAAGTATACTAATTAGAACCTTAGTGCGATTCATTCCTGTTGAGATAGTTTCCTTTTTAAACAGCAATTCAAGAGGTTGGCATGATACATTATCAGAAACCTATGTGGTCAATAAGCATGAATTTTTAGCAAAAGCGAGCTGGTTCAATCCATCTGACCAAAGAGCAGTTTGATATTAGTTTCTCATAAAAAGTAAACCCAGTAGATTTTAAATCTACTGGGTTTTTTAAATTCAATTAAACCGTTACAGTATTATTTACTGTAATTCTCATTTCTTGAGCTGCCGCTACCATTTCGATTAAGGCCTTTTTGGTTTCTTCCCAATGACGGGTTTTTAAACCGCAATCTGGATTGACCCAAAGTTGGTCAATAGGAATTACTGCCGAAGCTTTTTCTAATAATTGCACCATTTCGGTACGCGAAGGAACGCGAGGTGAGTGAATATCATATACGCCTGGACCGATTTCGTTTGGATAATTAAAATCAGCAAAAGCATCCAGTAAATCCATTTGTGAACGCGAGCACTCTATGGTAATTACATCCGCATCCATGTCGGCTATATTCTGGATGATATCGTTGAATTCGCTGTAGCACATGTGCGTATGAATCTGGGTGTCATCTTTTACACCACTTGCCGAAATTCTAAACGCTTTTACCGCCCAATCCAAATAGGTTGCCCATTCTTCTTTTCGTAAAGGCAATCCCTCTCTAATAGCAGGTTCGTCTATTTGAATAATCTTAATTCCTGCGTTTTCTAAATCGACAACTTCATCTCTAATCGCCAATGCAATTTGAGTACAGGTTTCTGAACGAGGTTGATCGTTACGGACAAAAGACCATTGCAAAATAGTTACGGGGCCTGTTAGCATTCCTTTTACCCATTTTGGAGTAAGGGATTGTGCAAAAGCGGACCATTTTACAGTCATTGGATTTGGACGCGAAACATCGCCATAAATAACTGGAGGTTTCACACAACGGCTACCGTAACTTTGTACCCAGCCGTTTTTGGTAAACGTAAATCCATCGAGTTGTTCTCCAAAATATTCTACCATGTCATTGCGTTCAAATTCTCCATGAACTAGCACATCAATACCGGATTCTTCTTGAAAACGAATTGTTTCTTCAGTTTCCTTTTGGAGTAAATCATCGTATTGTTGTTGATTTAGTTCGCCTTTTTTGAATTTCGCTCTCCAGCTGCGCACTTCGGTAGTTTGCGGGAAAGAACCAATAGTTGTAGTTGGAAACAAAGGAAGATTCAATACGTCTATTTGTTTTTCTCTACGAACTGAAAACGGATTTTGTCTTTGGTCATCGCCTTTGGTGATACCTGCCACACGATTTTTTACCGCATCATTATGGATCAATTTTGATGTTTTTCGGTTTTCATTAGCAATCGTGTTTTGATCAAAACGGACAGAATTGCTGACGTCTATTTCATTCGAGGCAAAATATTTAAGCAGTACTATTTCCTCTGTTTTTTGTTTGGCAAAAGCCAGCCATTGTTTAATTTCTGGTGTTAATGTTGCGTTGTTGGTTTCTAACTCCAAATCGCAAGGACTGTGAATCAAAGAACAAGACGGAGCAATTAAGATTCTGTTTTCACCAAGTGCATCCGTGGCTTTTTTGATAAGCGCTAAAGATTTTTTGAAATCATTTTTCCAAATATTTCTTCCATCTACAACACCAAGCGAGAGATTTACATTAGCTGATAATTGTCCTGACTCCAGAATGTCATCTAACTGGGAATGACAACGCACCAAGTCTAAATGCAAAGTGTGGACAGGTAATGCGAGAACAGTTTCAAGATTTTCTCCAAAACAATCAAAATAATTAGCAAGAATCAGTTTGATTTTAGGAAAACGTTTGTTGATTTCGGTATATACATAAGTGAAGGCATTTCTTTCTTTATCAGTTAGATTCAAAGCCAAAAATGGTTCGTCAAATTGAATCCATTCCACATTTTCAGCTTCTAATTTTTGAAGAATTTCAAAATATACGGGCAGCAATTTATCGATTAAATCAATTCTATGAAAACCTTGTTCTTTTTCTTTTCCAAGAAGTAAATAGGTAACAGGTCCTATTAGTACTGGTTTAGTTCTAATTCCTAAAATAGTAGCTTCTTTGAATTCGTCGATTATTTTTTCGGAGAATAACTTGAACTCTTGATCTTTTGTGAATTCGGGTACGATATAATGATAATTGGTGTCAAACCATTTAGTCATTTCCATAGCAACTACATCTTGTCCCTCTTTTTGTGAACCTCTGGCCATGGCAAAATACAAATCGGTACGAGAGCTTGTTTTGGCTAATTCTTGATAACGTTTAGGAATAACGCCTAATGTAAGTGATAAATCCAGTACTTGATCGTAAAACGAAAAATCGTTAGAAGGGATTAAATCGATTCCAGCCTCGGCTTGTAATTGCCAGTTTTCCTTGCGGATAGATGCGCCTACAGCCAAAAGTTCGTCTACTGAAATTTTCCCTGCCCAGTACGATTCGCAGGCTTTTTTTAATTCTCTGTTGCTACCAATTCGCGGATAGCCAAGATTGTTTGTTAGCATGTTGTTGCTTTTTAAATGATGAATAAATCAATTAAAAGCTCTTGATGCATTTCAGAATGTTTATTAGAAATGAAAAGTAGAAAGGAGAATACGTTGCAAAAGAGAAATGCACAATAAGGCATAAATAGTTATGCTTATTGTGTTTAGAACGCACCATACCTGACTATTGCTTCAAATCGCGAAAGCATTGTCAATTCGATAAAAGGCAGGTCTCCTGACTTGTAACATTTTTATCATCCTTCCCATTTGCCATTGGCAAACAGTGGATTTTTTTTCAGATAAAAACTTTTTGTGTTACTTACAGTTGCGCGACAGTTCGTGATTTACACACGATTCCCTATTAATCTACAGTTAAGTAAAACCCTTATCGGTTGATGAAGAAATAAATTAAGAACTTAAATAAAGCGCTAAAGTAGCACTAATTCTTTGATTTTTTTCGATAGGTTTATTAATTTGTTATTTTTAGTACATGGTATTAATAGGATTCTGTACCTTATATTTTTCATGTGATTAAGTTATACCTAACCGTATTTCACTTGATAATGTATCTATTTCTGCTATCTTTGGAAAGAAATTTTAAAAAGTAATGATGAACTGGGAACAACTTTTATCACTTAAACGTCAAGGCGACAAAGGCAAACGATTGCGTGTGGAACAAGACGATACCCGCTTGGGTTTTGAAGTAGATTATGATCGAATCATTTTTTCTGCGGCGTTTAGAAGTTTACAAGATAAAACACAAGTTATTCCATTATCCAAGACAGATTTTGTGCATACCAGATTAACGCATAGTCTGGAAGTATCAGTAGTTGGGCGTTCTTTGGGTCGTTTGGTAGGGAAAAAAATTATCGAAAAATACCCGCATTTAAAAGAGGCGCACGGCTATCATATGAATGATTTTGGGGCAATTGTGGCGGCAGCATCATTGGCGCACGATATTGGGAATCCACCTTTTGGACATTCGGGTGAAAAAGCCATTGGAGAGTATTTTTCGATAGGAAACGGACAAAAATACAAAGAACAACTTACCGCAAAAGAGTGGCAAGATTTAATTGATTTTGAAGGTAATGCCAATGGTTTTTCGGTACTTACCGCAAGTCGTCCTGGAATTGAAGGAGGACTTCGTATTTCGTATGCAACTTTGGGCGCTTTTATGAAATATCCTAAAGAGAGTTTGCCTAAAAAACCAACCAAAAATATCGCTGATAAAAAATATGGTTTTTTTCAAACTGATAGAGCTTTTTTTGAAGAAGTAGCGCAAGATATGGGTTTAATTCCCAATAAATTAGGTTTGGATATGGGGTTTGAACGCCATCCTTTGGCCTATCTTGTTGAGGCTGCTGATGATATTTGTTATACCATCATCGATTTTGAGGACGGAATGAATCTAGGTTTGGTTTCGGAGGATTTTGCTTTGGAATACCTTATAAAATTAGTAAAAGATAGTATTGATACTTCCAAGTACAAAACACTTGAAACTAAAGAAGACCGAATAAGCTATTTGCGCGCATTAGCTATTGGCAGTTTAATCAGCGATGCCGTAAAAGTTTTTGTTGAAAACGAAGAGCTCATTTTGCAAGGAAAATTTCCTTATGCCCTAATGGATAAAAGCAAATACAAAGCTCAGATGGATGATATTATCAAGATCAGTGTCGAGAAAATCTATCAAAGTCGTGAAGTGATCGAAAAAGAAATTGTAGGCTATCAAATTATACAAACCTTATTAGATAAATTTATTACCGCATTTGATAATAATTATAATGGTGTAGCCTCTAATTATGATACCTTAATTTTAAAGATGTTGCCAGAAAAGCATCAATTAGAAAAAGACAATTTATACGGTCGTTTGTTGCATATTTGTCATTTTATTTCCTTGTTAACTGATGGTAATGCATTGTTGTTCTATAAAACAATAACCGCTGCTAAAAGTTAAAATTCAAAGAATAAAGGGTTTAATTGTTGAAATTTAAATTATAATATTTAGTTTTGCATTTATAACTAATTACGTGATTTTATGAAAAAAAATTTACTTTATTTAATATGTTTGGTGTCTTTTGTTGGTTTTTCACAATCAAACAACCAAATAATTCAAAATTACTTAAAAAATCCCGCCTCTCGAACAACTTTGTCTAATGCAGATTTTAATGACTGGGCCATTCAAAGTGAAGGAGGTACTACAACTTCTGGAATAGAGAATTGTTATGTGGTGCAGCGTTATCAAGGAATAGAGATTTTTAGAGCAGTTTCTAATTTCTCAATAAAGAATAAACAAGTAATAGACGTTAGTAGCAGGATAGTTGCTAATGTGTCAAAAAAAGTCAATGCGACAACACCTAAACTATCGGTAACAGATGCTCTTGTAAAAGCATATTTCCAATTAGGTATAACAGCTAAAGATAAATTTAACATACTAGAAACCGTTGGGACAAATAAGTTTAAAGTTAGTAACGGTATTGGAATAACAGAACCGGTTACAGCAAATTTAGTGTATCATCAAGAAATAAATGGAGACCTAAAATTAGCTTGGGATTTCAATATTCATACTAATCAGCATGATCATTTATGGAGCGTCAGAATAGATGCGATTACTGGTGTATTATTAGAAAAAAATGATCTTGTAATTTCTTGTAATTTTCATAAAGATCAAGTATTTGCCTCTGACAATAGTTCGACAATAAAATACAATGGGATTCCTTCTAAACAATTATATACTAAATTAAGTTCTGAAACATCAGGAGGTACATATCGCGTAATACCATTTAATATTACAAGTCCAAGTCATGGAGGGTTTGAGCTTATTTCTAATCCTGCTAACAGTACAGCATCGCCATTCGGCTGGCATGATACTGATGGTGTTGCTGGTGCTGAATACACTATAACAAGAGGAAACAATGTTTGGGCTAAGGATGATTTCATGGGGACGAATGACGATACAGGTCTTAGTCCTGATGGTGGTTCATCATTGGTATTTGATTTTCCATATGGTGGTACAACCGTTAATGCATCCACATATATAGACGCAGCAAATACCAATTTGTTTTACATGAATAATGTTATGCATGATGTTTGGTATCAATATGGATTTGATGAATTGAGCGGTAACTTTCAACAGAGTAATTATGACCGTGGTGGTTCAGGAGATGACTACGTAAATGCGGAAGCACAAGATGGCTCCTTAGCTGCAACGATGAGTTTAAATAATGCTAATTTTTCTACACCTGTAGATGGGAATAGAGGTAGAATGCAAATGTTTTTATGGAATCGAGGCCCTGAAATCAAACCCTTAATCGTAACTTCTCCGGAAAGTATTGCCGGCAATTATGTAGCAAGCCAAAACTCTTTTAGTCCTGGTCGTGTTGATTTGCCTGTTTCTCCGCAGTTTTTGCAATCTGATTTGGTATTATATTTAGATAATTCTGGGGGTACATCTGAAGCTTGTTCAGCTCCGTCGAATAGAGCTGCTTTAAATGGAAAAATTGTAGTAGTTAGACGTGGAAATTGTAATTTTGCAGTAAAGGTCAAAGCAGCCCAAAACGCTGGTGCTATTGCTGTACTTGTTGTAAATAGTAGTGACACTGAATTACCAATGTCGGGTTCTGATGCGACAATTACTATACCTGCTATAAGTGTAACTAGTTCTGTAGGTGATAACTTGATTACAGAAATGGGTTTAGGTCCTGTAAATGTAAAAATTCAGCTTCAATCTGTGCCATTTCTAAATTCTGATGGAGATTTCGATAATGGAATTATAGCTCACGAGTATGGTCATGGAATTTCTACTCGTTTAGCTGGTGGACGAAACAATTCAAGTTGTTTGAATAATGCAGATCAAATGGGTGAAGGTTGGTCAGATTGGTTTGCTTTAATGATGCAGCTTAAACCTGGAGATTTTGGTCAAGCTAAAAGAGGAATTGGTACTTTTGTTTCTTCTCAGCCTAATGACGGTCTTGGGATTAGGACTTATCCTTATTCGACAGATAGAGACACAAATCCAATGACATATATCTCTACTAATTTTTTTCAATCTGTAGGAACGAACGGGATTGAAGGAACTTCTGTCCATGGAGTCGGTTCAGTTTGGGCTACAATGTTATGGGATTTAACTTGGGCATACATTAGCAAATATGGTTATGATAACAACAAATACACAGGTAATGGCGGAAACAACAAGGTAATGCGAATCGTTTTAGATGGGATAAAATTACAGCCTTGTAGTCCAACATTTGTTGATGCAAGAAATGCAATTATTGCAGCTGATCAAGCTAGTACTGGTGGAAAGGATTTCTGCATGATTTGGGAAGTGTTTGCTGCGAGAGGATTAGGAGTAAATGCATCAGCAGGAGGAAGGAACATTGGAAATGATCAAGTAGAAGATTTCACAGTTCCAGCTGCAGGAGCAAATTGTACATTAAGCACATTAGATATTGATGACGAGAATGTTATGCGTGTTTATCCAAATCCATCAACAGGGAATGTAACAGTGCGAATAAACAATTATAGTGGACAAGTAGCTGTGAAAGTGATAGATATCAATGGTAGATTAGTTTATACAGCTAATAAAGTAACATTCAATAATGAGAAATCATTTGATTTAAGTCAACTTAGCGCAGGTATATATATGATTGATATTACTGGAGAAGGTTTAAAGTATGTTGAGAAAATAATAATAAACTAAAAGTAATTACTTAAATAAAAAGTCCTGATA
>NZ_QKNZ01000001.1:0-75570 GCF_014156605.1 Flavobacterium sp. SOK18b | reverse complement strand
TCTTAAAGCACAAACACACCTAATTATAATAAACAAAAATCTCTTTTTTCAATTTAAGTTGTTTAAGAAAATCTTGAACAGCTTTTTTTATTATCAGGAAACCTTACTAATTGAAAAAGATCTGATACTTTTAATAACTTTCTAAATACTCCAAAATTTAATTAAAAACCTGTAACATATAATATTGGCTTAACTTTGGGAATTGTAAATTTGCAGGCTAATTACAATTGTAACCCAATGAAACACAATTACACATGGAACCATATTATGGTTTTATTTATTTTTTTTATGGGCTTCACGCCAAATCTTGAAGCACAAGTAACCCAACCTACACCTCAAGACTTACCTTTTACTCAAAACTTCTCTACACTTGATGCCACATCAACTACCTATTCAGCAGGATTTCAGGGGTGGAAAACAGCTACAGCTCCATCAGGAAGCAGTTTACCCGGAGGTACAACGGCATACCTTACTACTGGTGTTTTACTTGCAGATCAACAGTTAGTATCAAGTAGTAGTGCTAGCAACTCTTCTGGCAGTACTCATAACTATAATGGAAAGATTGGTATATTAAACACTGGTAGTAATGACTTTGCCATTGGTTTAGCTATCAACACAGCTGGCAAATCAGGCATTGAAATGCAATACAATGCTATGACAATTCGTAATCCGTATAGTGTTCCCCCATCCACGACAAATACAAGGATCAATGAAATGTCCTTACAATATAGAGTAGGCACGATTGCCGATTTTATAACAGTGCCAAATACTGCCTATCAAAATAACACTACAACACAAATTGCGTCTGGAGTAACTACACCACAAAATCAACAACTTATAAAAGTTTTACTCCCGTCCGAATGTAACAACCAACCTATAGTTCAAATCAGATGGATTTCCAGACAAGTTTCAGGAGGAGGTGCCCGTCCATCTTTTGCAATTGATGACATTAGTATTCAAAATGATAACACTCCCCCACTATATGCTGCTGGTCTCCCTAAAATAAATACAATTCTTTCAACAGGTTTTAATTTTGTGACTAAAATCAATGAACCAGGAAAAACTTTTTATGTAGTGCTTCCTGCTGGCAGTACTGCACCTAGCATAGCACAAATAAAGACAGGAAACGATGCTACCAATACTGCCGCAATAAAATCTGGATTACTAACCATTATTGACCCAGAAGTTGAATACACACAAAGTCTAACCGGTTTATCTATAGGTACATCTTATGATTTATATGCCATTTCAGAAGATGGATCTGGTAATACGCAAGCGTCAAGTACTGTATTGAACGTTACTACAGCATCAGTAGCTGTACCTTCTATAACGCCAACAGTATCAAATTTAAACTTTGGTTTCGTTGAACAAAATACAACAAGTACTCCACTACAGTATGACATTCAAGCTGAAAATTTAACCAATGATATCACAGTAACGGCAACAGGAAATTTCGTTATATCTAAAACAGAAACTGGTACTTATGTAAACAGTTTAAACTATGGTGTTAATGAATTTACTAATGCAGCTTTAGCAAAAGTCTTTGTGAAATTCACACCAACAGCTATAGGAACGGTAACAGGTACTATTACCCATCAAACAACTGGTGGATCTAATAAAACTGTTGCTCTTACAGGCAAAGGAATCAATCCATATTTCCAAGATTTTAATGATCCAAATGTACTTACTAATAGTGGCTGGACAGAATACAGTGTTGCTGGAAATAACTTAAAATGGACTAGTACGAATACACGCTTTAATAGTTCTCCTGCAGCCGTTCAAATGAATGGATATGCAGAAAACGGAGCTAGTAAAGACTGGTTGATTTCTCCCGTATTGCGTTTAAATGCTTTTGATAAATTTCCATTGTTATCTTTTTACGCTCGAAAATTTTTCTCTGGAACGCCTCTTAAATTGATGGTTTCAACTAACTATGACGGAAAAAGCAATCCCGAAACAGCAACTTGGACCGCCATTGAAGGAGATTTTCCAACCACAACAGGAACTTTCAAACAATCACAGTTCATTAACCTTGAAGCCTATAAAACAAATACTACTTATGTGGCTTGGGTATATGAATCTGCTACATCTGGAGGAACTGATAGTGCCGAGTGGACTATTGATGATGTGAGAATAGCAAATGAAACTACTTTTATTGCCTCAAACCCTAACTTAAATTTTGGAGAAATTAGTCCTAATACCACTTCTACTAGTCAATCGTTTATATTCATGGCGGGTGGTTTCGGAAACATAACTATTAATGCTCCAGCAAACTATGAATTATCAACAGACAATAGTGTTTTTACAACTAGCCTAGTTGTAACTGCTGTGGATGCTGTGATAGGTAAATTAGTATATGCGCGTTTCGTACCAACTTCAAAGGAATTGAGTATCTCTGGTCCATTAAAAATTACAGGAACGGGACTAAATCAAGAAATTGGTTCTTTTAAAGGGTCTTCATTACCAAAAACTGAAACTTTTGACATTGTAACTTATAATTTAGAATTTTTTGGTACTGATGTTAAAGACACTAGCGGAACTGAATTCGGTCCAACAAATGATGTACTTCAAATAGATAATGTTGCAAAAGTAATTAATACAATGAACGCTGACGTGTATGCAGTTCAAGAAGTGTCAGATGATGCCGCATTAGAAACTTTGATCCAAAAAATAAGTGTTAATGGAAAAACATTTGCAAAATCAGTTTCTCCTGTATGGTCTCGCTCCTTTCAAGCACCAGATCCTAACTTTCCTCCACAAAAACTGGTAGTGCTGTACAATACTCAAACTACAACCGTAAAGAAATCTCGTGTCATGTTTAGTAAACTTTATGATGAAGTACGTGCAGGAACAAAAACGTTACCTAACTACCCAAGTACAGGTGATAGCTTTTATTCTTCAGGTCGTTTGCCGTATATGGTTGAAATAGAGACAAACATTAATGGAGTTAAAAAAGACCTTACCATTATTAATCTTCACGCTCGTGCAAACAGCGGTAGTGATATTGCTCGATACAACATGCGTAAGTATGATGTAGAATTGTTAAAAGACAGTCTTGATGTAAATTATCCTAATGCAAATATTATTCTTCTTGGCGATTACAATGATGATGTTGACCAATCTGTAATTGCAGGAAATCCGTCTTCTTATCAAAAATTAGTAGAAGACACCGCAAGATATAATACACTGACCTTAGACATTAGTAAAGCTGGTGCATTTAGTTATTTATCATCTGGAGGATTTTTAGATCATATTTTAGTGTCTAATGAACTTACTGATGAGTATGTTACAAATTCTACAGTAGTATATGACCCTAGAAATGATGTTCCAAATTATGTTACTACAACCTCAGATCACGGTCCTGTAATTGCTCGTTTTGAATTAAAAGCTGATCCTGTATTAAGTGTAAATGATGTTTTACCAACGAATAAAACAATCGTGAAAATGTATCCTAACCCAGTATCAGATATATTAAACGTTTCATTAGATTCATTTGAAAATGAAAAAGTGAAACTTCAATTTTATGATGTTTTAGGAAGAGCCATTGGAATGCCAATACAATTGAGTCCAAGATCAAACAGAGACAATTCCTCTATTGATGTATCTCAATTACCTACAGGTATTTACATATACTCACTTTCCGTTGGAAATAAAATTATTCAAACTGATAAAATCATAAAAAAATAATTTAAAGCAGACATATTAAAAAAGCCAGATTTCAAGTACATGAAATCTGGCTTTTTTGTTGCTATAAAACTAAAAACAGGTTAATACACTTGCGAATTATTTTGAAACAGTTATTTGATTTTGTATCTAAATAGCTAGAAAGTTTTTCTTAATTTTACAGTCTTACAAAAGAAATTTTATGTCAACTTTACTTCCTTTTTTATTTATTTTTTTGGTTGCATTAGGTCTCGGAATATTTCTGGGAAAACTCATTTTTTCTGCTCGATTTCAGTCTGAAAAAATTGGATTAGAAGAAAAACTAATTGCTTACACCAGCCAATTCAATCAACTTAAGGAACAAGTTCAAGTAGACAAAGTAACTTTCGAAAAACAACTGGAGAGCGCCACAATTGCGAAAGAAGCAATTCGGAATGAAAAAGACAGTTTAGCGATTCAACTTTCAAAAAAAGAAGTAGATTTCGAAAATCTTTGGGAACGAAATAAAGAACAAAAGGAAGAGGTAGAAAAACTACAAGAAAAATTTACAAAGGAATTTGAGAACCTTGCCAATAAAATATTAGACGAAAAATCGAATAAATTTACGGAGCAAAACAAAGAAAACATGAAAAACATCTTGTCTCCACTACAAGATAAAATTCAGTTATTCGAAAAGAAAGTAGAAGATACACACAAAGAAAGTATTGATTATCATGCGGCTTTACGCCAACAAATACTGGGCTTACGCGAAATGAATATTCAAATGAGCAAAGAAACAATTAACCTCACCAAAGCATTAAAAGGCGATAGCAAAATGCAAGGAAATTGGGGTGAATTAGTTTTAGAACGTGTTTTAGAAAAGTCAGGCTTAGAAAAAGGAAGAGAATATGAAGTACAACAAGCCTTTACCACCGAAGATGGAAACCGCGTATTTCCTGACGTTGTAATTAATTTGCCGGATGGTAAAAAAATGATCGTCGACTCTAAAGTTTCCCTTACGGCTTACGAAAAGTATATTAATGAAGAGGAAGATATAGCAAAAGCTGGATTTTTACGCGAGCATGTCAATTCAATCAAACGTCATGTGGAGCAATTAGGAAATAAAAATTACCATGACCTCTATCAAATGGAAAGTCCTGATTTTGTGCTGCTTTTTATTCCAATAGAACCGGCATTTGCCATGGCGCTAAATGAAGATACTACGCTTTATAACAAAGCTTTTGAGAAAAATATTGTTATTGTCACGCCAGCTACTCTCTTAGCTACTTTACGAACTATTGATAGTATGTGGACCAATCAGAAACAGCAAGAAAATGCACTAGAAATTGCGAGACAGGCAGGTGCACTTTATGATAAATTTGAAGGATTTGTAGCCGATTTAATCAAAATTGGTAAAAAAATAGACGAAACTAAAACAGAATATTCAGGCGCAATGAACAAACTAGTTGATGGAAAAGGTAACTTAATTGTCAGCGTCGAAAAATTGAAAAAAATGGGAGCCAAAGCTAAAAAAGCACTTCCAGAAAGTATATTAAATAGAGCCGAAAAAGACGATAATCAATTACTAAACTAAACAAAATGAGAAAATTTTTAATGATTACAACAGCAATGATTCTATTATTTATTGTTGGATATTTTACTTTTTTATACAATGCTACCTATAGTGAAGGAGTTCGTTCTGGCGAATTAATTAAAGTCAGTAATAAAGGAGTCGCTTTTAAAACTTGGGAAGGAGAAATTAGTCAAGGAATTTCAGGAGCACAAATTTTCACCTTTTCAGTATTAGATAGCGAGGAAAAAGTAATCTCAGATTTACAGTCGTTAGAAGGTCAATATGTTCAAGTAAATTACGTAGAACGATACCGTACTTTTCCATGGTGGGGCGATACACGCTATTTCATTACTGATGTTAAAAAAGTCAACTCGCCATTTAAAATAAAATAAATGAATCAGACATTTAAAACTGTTGCTTCGTCTAATATCACTATTTCTGAACTCATGTTGCCTTCGCATACCAATTTTAGTGGTAAAATACACGGTGGTTATATATTGTCGCTTTTAGATCAAATTGCTTTTGCTTGTGCCTCAAAATTTTCAGGAAATTATTGTGTAACAGCATCAGTTGATACCGTAAATTTCTTAAAACCTATTGAAGTTGGTGAACTAGTGACCATGAAAGCTAGTGTGAATTATGTGGGTAAAAGTTCCATGATTGTGGGCATCAGGGTAGAAGCCGAAAACATTCAAACGGGAAAAATAAAACACTGTAATTCCTCCTACTTTACAATGGTGGCAAAAAACAGCGACGGCGAAAGCGTTACCGTACCTGGACTCATCTTGTCTAACCAGAGTGATTTGAGACGTTATTTTAACTGCGTTAAGCAAATTGCTTTAAAAAAAGAAAAAGACTTACATGAAGAAATTTTTGACCATAATTCACCTGCAGCCATTGCTAGCCTTGATGTCCACAATGTAAAGCTCGATATAGAATTTCACTAATAAAGGTTTTGAAAAAATAAAGATATTTCAGAATTTCTAGAACGAAACTATATCAAATACAAAGTGAAATATCAAAAACAAAAAAAATGTTAACTAATTTTGTTATTTTGTTAAACAATTCCTCAAAGCGCCTTCCAGATTTTTAAACTGAAATTGAAAACCAGTTTGCTCTATTTTTTCAGACGAAACTCTCCTACCGGTAAGTACAATTTTTGACATTTCTCCCATCATAAACTCTAAAACAAATACAGGAACATTGGGCAACCAAATAGCGTAACCGTATACACAGGCAAGGGTTTTCGAGAAAATAGTATTAGTAGTATTGTCTTGTATGGCAGCATTGTAGGCTCCGTTCATGGTTTCATTTTGCATGGCATGAAAATACATCTCACATAAATCATCTACATGAATCCAAGGCATATACTGTTTTCCAGTACCAAGTGCAGATCCTAACCGAAGTTTAAAAACTGTGGATAACTTATTCAATACACCATCCTTTTTACCCAATACTAAGCCTGTTCTTAACTTAACAGTTCTAATATTTCTATTCTCTATAAAATCAATTGCGTCCTCCCATTTTTGACAAGTGTAGCCTAAAAAATCATTTTCTGGAAGCATTGTTTCTTCACAAATCTCCTCGCCATTAACAGCACCGTAAATACCAACTGCAGAGGCAGATATAAATGCGTCAAGCTTTTTATTGTGTTTCTTGATCGTAGTGTATAATAATAAAGTAGATTGTTCCCTACTTTCAATTATAGCAGCTTTACGTTTTGCAGTCCATCTTTTCTCAGCGATGTTCTCTCCAGCAAGGTGTATAATAAAATCTGCTCGCAAAACTGCTTGTTCATCAATGGTTTGATTTTCAACGTCCCACTTATAATAAAAAACCTTTTCAAGGTTAGGTCTCAAAGTCCTTGTCAAAATGGATACTGTAAAGCCCTTTGATAAAAGCAAAGTCGTCAATTGCCTTCCTATAAATCCTGTTCCGCCACTTATTAATACGTTCTTTTTCATAATAGTGTAAAGCTAATGATTTTTTAAAGATATAAAATTATAATAAATTTTGTTTAACTTTATTAATATATAGTTAAACATTCACTACCTTTATACCTTAATTTGAAATAAACACTAAAATGGCTACCAAGAAAACAGCAATTACAAAAGATAAAATAGTTTCATTGTATATGGATTATGTGCTAGAACACAGTGAAAAACCTAAGTCCGTATATACTTTTAGCAAATCAAATGATTTTACTGAGACTGATTTTTATGCCTACTTTGGAACTATTGAGAGCATCGAAAAGGAAATTTTCAAAATGTTTATAGAAAAAACAGTAGAACTACTGCATAAAAACAAAGAATATGAGATGTATGACATGAAGAGTAAAATGCTAAGTTTTTATTTTACTTTTTTTGAGATTCTAACTGCCAATAGAAGTTATGTCGTTTTAGTTTTAAAAGAACACAACAATCAGCTCAAGAAAGTGATGCAACTTTCTGGATTGAGAAACAGCTTTAAAAATTTCCTTACCGAGATTATCGCTGATGATTTTAGAACACAACAAGAACGTTTACAAAACTTTCAAGAAAAAGCTTTTCAAGAAACGTCTTGGATACAACTTTTATTAACCTTGAAGTTCTGGCTTGATGATGCTAGTCCAGCATTTGAAAAAACAGATATCTACATTGAAAAATCTGTTAAAGTAACTTTTGAGTTGATGAATATTGCTCCGATAGACAGTTTAATCGATTTTGGAAAATTTATTTTCAAAGAAAAAATATACAACAAGTAATGAAAACAATAGACTATATACCCACTTCAAAAATTGAGCGGGCAACTAAATTAGTACAAACAGGTGCAAAAGTTGGCGTAAACTACCTTAAATATTATGGTGGTAAAATGGTCAACTCTGATATGACTCGTGATCAATTGAATGAAGATAATGCCGAGGATATTTATGATGGACTTAAAAGCCTAAAAGGGAGTGCGCTAAAAGTAGCACAAATGCTCAGCATGGATAAAAGTTTTTTACCACAAGCTTACGTTGAAAAATTCTCATTATCTCAGTTTTCAGTTCCGCCATTATCTGCTCCACTGGTTTTAAAGACATTCAAAACTAATTTTGGTAAAACACCGTATGAAATATTTGATGAATTTAATGCTAACTCTGTAAATGCGGCTAGCATAGGACAAGTACACGTTGCGGTTAAAGACGGTAAAAAATTAGCGGTAAAAATTCAGTATCCTGGTGTGGCCAATAGCATATCATCTGATTTGTCTATGGTAAAACCTATAGCTATACGAATGTTTAACCTGCAAGGGAAAGATTCTGATAAATATTTCAAGGAAGTTGAAGATAAATTGATTGAGGAAACTAATTATTTATTGGAACTAAAACAAAGTCAAGAGGTAGTTGAAGCGTGCCAAAAAATTGAAAATTTAGTTTTTCCGAGTTACTATCCGGAGTTTTCGTCAGAGAAAATCATTACCATGGATTGGATGACCGGAAAACACTTATCTGAGTTTACAAAAATAAACACAGATCAAGTGGCATCTAATAAAATTGGTCAGGCATTATGGGATTTTTATATGTACCAAATTCACATTCTGAAAAAAGTTCACGCAGATCCTCATCCAGGAAACTTCTTGGTAGATGAAAACAATAATCTTGTAGCACTTGATTTTGGATGCATGAAAAAAATTCCTACCGAATTCTACATTCCATATTTTGAGCTTATTGATAAAAAAGTAATCAACGACCCTAAAATATTTAATGCTAAATTATTTGAACTTGAGATTTTAAGAACAGATGATACCAAAGAGGAGATAGCTTATTTTACAACTATGTTTCATGATCTGTTATCCTTATTTACCCAGCCATTTCAAGCATCAACATTTGATTTTTCTGACGAAAGCTTTTTTGAAGATATTGCAGCACTAGGGGAACGTTTTTCAAAAGACACCAACCTGAGAAAGATGAATGGAAATAGAGGTTCTAAACATTTTATATACATGAACAGAACATTTTTTGGGTTGTACAATTTAATGTTTGACTTAAAGGCTACAGTAGTTGTCAATGAGTTTGAAAAATACAACTAGTGAAAAAAGAGCATTTACCCTCAAAGATGTGCCTAGTTTGTAATAGGCCCTTCAACTGGCGGAAAAAATGGGAAAAGGTTTGGGAAGACGTAAAATATTGTAGTGAAAAATGCAGAAGAAACAAAAAGGTTTAGTTTGGTTTAGAAATGATTTAAGAGTTCAGGATAATGAATCACTTAAAAATGCAATTGATACTAATGAGACGGTTGTTGCTGTATATTTTTTTGACCCAAGACAATTTGAAGAAACACAATTTGGATTTAAAAAAACAGAAAAATTTAGAGCGAAATTTTTAATTGAATCTGTGGTTGCTTTACGCAAAAATCTAGAAAAACTAAACATTTCATTATTAGTTTACCAACAAAAACCTGAAGATGTAATTCCAGATTTAGTTCAAAAAAAAGAAATTAATTCCGTTTATTTTCAAGAAGAATGGACAAGTGAAGAAAAGCAAGTTGAACTAAATATTAAAGAAAAAACAGAGGATTCAGTAGAATTTAGAACTTCTTACAACCAGTTTTTATTTCATCCTGATTCCATTCCATTTGATATTGAATCGATACCAAATGTTTTTACACAATTTAGAAATAAATGCGAAAAATCAGCTCGAGTTAAATCTTTATTTGTGCCAAAAAGTAAATCTAAAGAAAATTTAGTGCCAAATGACACTAAGATTCCTACTCTACAAGACTTAGGATTAGAAGATTTTGAATTAGATTCTAGAACTGCTTTTCCGTTTCGTGGAGGTGAAGATGCAGCTTTATCTAGATTACAAGGTTATTTTTGGGATAGCGAAAAGTTAAGCGTTTATAAACTCACTCGCAATGGATTGATTGGCGCCGATTTTAGCTCGAAATTTTCGCCTTGGTTGGCTAATGGTTCTATTTCGGCCAAAACTATTTATTGGGAAATCTTGCAATACGAAAAAGAGGTAGAGAAAAACGAATCTACATATTGGTTAATTTTTGAGTTGATTTGGAGGGATTATTTCAAATACATTTCATTAAAAAACGGGAATTCTATATTTAAACTTGGTGGGATTTTAAACCGAGATTATGAATGGAAAAATAATAAATATGCAATTACTAAATGGATAAATGGTACTACCGAAGAGTCATTTGTAAATGCAAATATGATTGAACTAAAAGAAACGGGCTGGATGAGTAATAGAGGCCGACAGAATGTTGGGTCTTATTTTGCCAAGGAACTGTGTTTGGATTGGCGTATTGGCGCTGCCTATTTTGAATCGCTACTACTTGATTATGACGTACATAGTAACTACGGGAACTGGATGTATGTTTCTGGAGTAGGTAACGATCCCAGAGATCGCAAATTCAACATTAAATTACAAGCGTCTAATTATGACGGACAATCCAAGTTTCAAAATTTATGGTTGCAAAACAAACTATTCTAATATAAATGAATACCAATAAAAAAAATATCAATATAGTCTGGTTGAAAAGAGACCTTCGTTTGCAAGATAACGAAGCTATTTTCAATGCAACAAAAACGGGAATACCTACTTTGTTGTTATATGTATTTGAAAAATCATTAGAAAATGATACTCATTACAGTACAAGACATTGGAATTTTATCAAACAATCTATAGTAGATTTAAACAAGCAATTAGAAAAATCTAACACAAAAATATTAGCAGTTTCATCAGAGGTGATTCAAGTATTCAATTTTCTTGAAGAAAATTACAAAATAATAACCGTCTATTCACACCAAGAAACAGGAATTAAAATAACCTATGAACGAGATAAAACGTTCAAGAGATATTGTAAAAACAACTTTATTCAATGGCAAGAAAATATCAATAATGGTATTTTTAGAGCTTTAAAGAATCGTTCCAACTGGGTACAAGACTGGGAGCAGTATATGAATTCACCGTTACTACATTTTGATTTTGATCCGAATAAATACATCTCAGCTGAGGAGATTAACGAAATAGAAAAAACATTAGAAAAACAGAATCTAGAAACCGTACCAGACACCATTTTTCAAAAAGGAGGTACCTCAATGGGGCGTAAATATCTAGAAACCTTTTTTACTGAACGGTATTTCAACTACAGTTCGCATATTTCTAAACCGTTATTGGCTAGAAAAAGCTGTAGTAGACTTTCTCCTTATATTGCTTGGGGAAATTTATCCACTCGCGAAGTTTTGCAAAAAGCAGCTACTTTTAGATTAAATTGTAGTGATCCCAAACAAATTGACTCCTTTGTTTCTAGGCTAACATGGCAGGCCCATTTTATTCAAAAATTTGAAATGGAGGAAATCATGGAGTTTGAGAGTGTAAATAAAGGCTTTCATTCTTTACAAAAAAAGGTGAATTTGAACTATATAGAAGCGTGGAAAACAGGTAACACTGGATTCCCACTTATTGATGCCTGCATGAGATGTTTAAATGAAACTGGATATCTAAATTTTAGAATGCGTGCTATGTTAGTGTCCTTTTTTACACATAATTTATGGCAACCATGGCAGGAAGCTACCCATCATTTATCCCAAATGTTTTTGGACTTTGAGCCGGGAATTCATTTTCCGCAATTGCAAATGCAAGCTGGAGAAACAGGTATAAACATGCTTCGAATTTATAATCCTATAAAAAACAGTTATGAACACGATCCAGAGGGAGAGTTTATACGAAAATGGGTTCCTGAGTTGCAAAATATTCCGCGTAGCTTTATCCATGAACCTTATAAAATGACCTATTTAGACCAAAAATTTAATGATTTTGAAGTTGGTGTAGATTATCCAAAACCAATTGTCAATATGGAAAGGACTAGAAAATTTGCGAGTGATTTTTTATGGAAAATGAAAAAAAATCCGCTTGTAAAAGAAGAAAGTTCCCGTATTTTAAAATTACATACTATGGCCGATATAGGCGAAAGTGAATCCTAGACTAAAAAAGATAATAACAAAAATATTCTATCGTGACTGTAAAAAAAGAACTTACTGATTTAGAAAAAGACCGAGTTATAGAAATGGCTTGGGAAGACCGAACAACATTTGATGCTATTTTATTGCAATTTGGACTCAAAGAACAAGAAGTAATTGACTTGATGCGCACCGAAATGAAACCCTCAAGTTTTAAAATGTGGCGTGAGCGAGTTCAAGGTAGAAAAACGAAGCATGAAAAACTAAGAGATTTTAGAGAAGGACGATTTAAATGCACCATGCAAAGACAAATCAACAACAATAAGATTTCAAAACGATAATTTACATACAACTACAAAAATAAATTTTAATAACTGATTGATATTACACATGAAAAACATAGTAATCATTGGGGGAAGCAAAGGTATTGGTAGTGCTATACTATTACAACAATTAGAAAGCAATATCGTGTACAACATAAGTAGAAACGAGCCTGAAATAACTCACCCCAACTTGAGACACTTTTCAATAAATGTCCTACAAGATACTTTACCAGAAATAGAAAACGTAGACACTTTAATTTACTGTCCGGGTTCTATAAATCTTAAACCAATAGGAAGTTTAAGTATTGACGATTTCAGAAATGATTTTGAAATAAACGTCATTGGGGCTGTAAAGGCAATACAAAAATACCTTCCTGCATTAAGGAAAGGAACTAATCCATCTATAGTGTTGTTTAGTACAGTAGCTGTAAAATTAGGAATGCCATTTCATGCGAGTATTGCAACGGCCAAAGCAGGTATTGAAGGGCTTGTTAAATCATTGGGAGCTGAATTAGCATCTGTGATTAGAATCAATGCTATTGCCCCTACAATTACCGAAACGACTTTAGCAGCGGGAATATTAAGAAACGATCGAATGAAAGAAAACATGGTAGAGCGCCACCCGATGAAAGGGTATTTAAAGCCCGAAGAAGTTGCGAATATGGCTAACTTCTTGATTTCAGAGAACGCTAAATCTATTTCAGGTCAAATTTTCGAAATGGACTACGGAATAGTTTCATTTAAAATATAACACATTCCAACTATATTTTGAATTGTAATTATTATTCAATACTAATTCAAAAAAACAGAAGGTAATACAATAAAATAGACACACTTATAATTTACACAAAGCATACCATGATAAAAGAAATGAAAAGTTACGAAAAAATAGAACAATACGATACCGAGATTACAGAAGCTTTGGCAGATAATTATAAGGTTATAATTGAAAATTTAGGTGAAGATGTGACTCGTGAAGGACTTGAAAAAACACCAGAACGCGTTGCAAAAGCAATGCAATATTTAACACATGGATATGGTTTAGATCCTTTAGAAATCCTAAAATCAGCTATGTTTACTGAAGATCACCAGCAAATGATTGTTGTAAAAGATATTGAAGTGTACTCCATGTGTGAGCATCACATGCTTCCGTTTTTTGGTAAAGCTCATGTTGCTTATATTCCAAACGGAAAAATTGTAGGTTTGAGTAAAATACCTAGAGTTGTAGATGCGTTTGCTCGAAGAATGCAAGTACAAGAACGATTGACAGACCAAATAAAAAATTGTATTCAAGAGGCCTTAAATCCGCTTGGAGTTGCCGTAGTGATTGAAGCACAACACATGTGTATGCAAATGCGTGGAATTCAAAAACAAAATTCTGTAACAACTACTTCTTCGTTTACCGGTGCATTTGAAAAAGACAAAACCAGAAAAGAGTTTATCAGTTTGATATCTAATAAGCTAAGTTAATTGTATCTTTAGATAAAAATTACAATCCTACCATAAATTCACAAAAGGAAATTACAAGATTTAAATATTGCGTAGTTTCCTTTTTTTGTTAACCTAATTTATAAAGCCATGAAAATTCTCTTAACTGGTGCCACAGGATACATAGGAAAAAGACTTTTACCCTTATTAGTAGAACAAGGTCATGAAGTAATATGTTGTGTACGAGATAAGAATAGGTTTTATTGCCCTATTGAATTTCAAAGTAAAATTACAGTAATTGAAGTTGATTTTTTAGACGAACTCTCGGTTCAAAATATTCCTAATGCCATAGATGTAGCGTATTATTTGATACACTCTATGTCAGGATCTGCCACAAACTATGATGAATTAGAAAGTTTATCAGCAAGAAACTTTGTTTCTAAGTTAAACCAAACTAGCGTGCAGCAAGTAATTTATTTAAGTGGTATTGTAAACGACCAAACCTTGTCAAAACACCTTTCTTCCCGAAAAAAAGTAGAAGATATTTTGACCACCGGAACATTTGCTACCACTACCCTACGCGCTGGAATTATAGTAGGATCTGGTAGTGCCTCATTTGATATTATCAGGGATTTAGTCAATAAACTACCTGTAATGATCACCCCAAAATGGCTCAACACAAGATGTCAACCCATAGCTATCACAGATGTGTTGGATATTTTAATGAGATCCTTATTGAATCCAAAAACGTTTGATCAAAGTTTTGATATTGGTGGGCCTGATATTTTAACATATAAAGAGATGCTTTTAGGTTTTGCTGCAGCCAAAAATTTAAAAAGATGGATTTTCACAGTACCTGTTATGACTCCTAAGCTTTCCTCCTACTGGTTGTATTTTGTAACTTCTACATCCTACAGATTGGCATCGGCATTGGTGAGTAGTATGAAAGTTGAAGTGGTGTGCAATGACAATAGAATTAATGACATTGTGCAAGTAAAACCTATGACGTACCAACAGGCATTAAAACGAGCTTTGATAAAAGTGGACGAAGATAAAGTAGCTTCTAGCTGGAAAGATTCTATGATTAGCGGGCGTTTCAACACCAATCTTTCTAATTATTTAAAAGTACCCAAAAAAGACTGCTTTATTGATCGTAGAAAAATGGAAATCATTGACCGAGAATTTACCATAAGTAGAATTTGGTCCATAGGAGGCGAAACCGGTTGGTATTACGGAGATTGGCTCTGGGATTTACGAGGTTTTATTGATAAATTATATGGTGGTGTAGGTTCCAGACGTGGACGAACCAACAGACATGACATACATGCTGGTGATGCTCTTGATTTTTGGAGGGTTTTGTATGCCAATAAACAAGAGGGAAAACTTATCTTATTTGCCGAAATGAAACTCCCAGGTGAAGCTTGGCTCGAGTTTAAAATAATTGGAAATACCTTATATCAATCGGCAACTTTTAGACCTGATGGAATATGGGGTAAATTGTATTGGTACAGCGTTGTTCCTTTTCATGGATTTATATTCAAAGGAATGCTTCAAAAATTAATTTACTAATTCTGTCAAAAATAAAAAACAATACGCGCTTAAAAACTATAAACACGTATTGTAATATGTAAACTATTTTAAAATTCCTGCTTTATACGTAGCAATAGCTCTATCTCTAGCCATAGCGTGCTCTACCATAGGTTTTCCGTATCCTAAATCAAATTCCTTAATCCATTTTCTAATGTAAGATCCTTTTTCATCAAACTTTTTTTGTTGAATATCTGGATTAAAAACTCTAAAATATGGCGCTGCATCACAACCAGTTCCAGCAGCCCATTGCCAGTTGCCTACATTTGCAGACATGTCATAGTCTAATAATTTTTGTGCAAAATAGGCCTCGCCCCATTGCCATTCAATTAATAAATGCTTGCACAAGAAACTAGCCACAACCATACGGACTCTATTGTGCATGTAGCCGGTTTCATTAAGCTGACGCATCCCCGCATCAACCATAGGATAACCTGTTTTCCCTTCGCACCATCGTTTAAAATCGGCTTCATCATTGCGCCATTCTATTCCGTCGTAAGCCGCTTTAAAATTACGATTCGCTACCTTGGGAAAATTAAAAAGAATTTGCATAAAGAATTCTCTCCAAATCAATTCGCTTAAAAAAACATCATTTTTATGAAAAGCCCAATTGACTAATTTACGCACACTAACTGTCCCAAAACGCAAATGAGGAGATAGATAAGAGGTTTTATCCATAGCTGGAAAATCTCTTGTATCCTGATAATTTGATATAAACTTGAGATTGTGAGGCTTAACTGTGATCACGCTTTTTTCAAAACCTATTTCTTCCAGTGTAGGCATTGCATAGGTATTCTTGTGAAAATTAGCGTATAATGATTCCGTATCATACTCCACAACAGGCGCCATCGTTTTGTATTTTTCTAACCATTTGTTTTTAAAGGGTGTGTATACGGTATAAGGCAACCCATCAGCTTTTGTGATTTCTTTTTCTTCGAAAATTACTTGGTCTTTAAAAGCTTGTGCTTTTACATTACTTTGTGCCAACAACTCACAAATGGCAGCATCACGCTCTAGTGCATACGGCTCATAATCTTTGTTATAAAAAACATTTTGAATATCGTATTCTTCTAAAAGCGATTTCCAAACAACATGAGTTTGTCCTTTTTTTACAAGAAGTGAGCTCCCTATTTGAACTAGTGTATCTTGAATGGCACTTAATGATTCATGTATAAAATTGACCCTTGCATCATTTACTGGCAGTTTATCCAGTATGGCATCATCAAAAATAAACAAAGGAATTACAACTTTGCTTGACTGTAAGGCCTGAAATAAACCTGCATTATCGTCTAGTCTTAAATCCCGTCTAAACCAAAAGAGAGATACTTGTTGCTTACTCATTATTTCGAATTAAAAATTTCATCAACCTTTGTTACACGGTATTCAAAAATTGATTTTAATTTATTTTTCACTACTAATGCGTTCATGATGCGACCTAAAATCCCTAATGGCAAGCCATAATGTACCACATCAGTCATTTTTGTTCCTGTAGGTGTTTCTTCAAAAAAATGTTTGTGGTGCCAAAAGCTGTAAGGTCCAAAACGCTGCTCGTCTATGAAATAGCTATTTTCTTTAACTTGAGTTATGAGGGTCATCCAAGATAATGTAATACCAAAAAGTGGTGTTACTCTATATTGTATAACTTGTCCGGCATACATTGATTTTTGATCAAAATCAGTGATTTGAAAACCCATTCCTTCGGGTGTAATTTTTTGAAGGTTTTTTGGGTTCGAAAAAAAAGCCCAACATTCAGCAACAGATGCATTGACATGCTGAACGGTTTCTTGTTTGTATATTTTCATAATGGCTTTGTAAAAGAAATTGGTGTTTTTGTGCGCGTGAGGGATAATAGTGGAGCTCTTTTTTTGGGGTTGACTTTTTTTGTCAAGCCAAAAAAAAGCGGGAACGGATAGCCCGACCCCGCTGTAACGCTAGTGGAAGCGAGGTCACGCCCCAACGATTTTTATTAAATTTTGTAGTATTTGAAGGGTACAAACAGCATCCCAAAACACTCTCCGTGTTCTTTACCTAAATGCTTGTGGTGTACTTTGTGTGCTTTGCGCAAACCTATTAAATACTTATTATTTGTGTGTTTGAACCACTTAAAACGCTGATGAATAAGAACATCGTGAATTAAGAAATAGCACAAACCATAAAACATAATGCCTAGACCTATGAAAAATCTATAATTCAATCCGCCTTCAACTCCGTAGTAAAAAAGAGCTATGCTTGGCGCTGCAAAAATCACAAAAAAGATGTCGTTTCTCTCAAAGATGTTTGCGTATTTTGGCTGATGATGATCTGCATGAAAATACCACATGGAACCGTGCATTACATACTTATGGGTACACCAAGTAATCCCCTCCATGGTTAAAAAAGTACCAAGAAAAATCAAAAAAAATATCATTATATTATGTATTTAAGTGTAACAATTTTTATTAATGCTGAAAATTATACTAGTTTTAATTTATATGACACAAAAGATTTGGCTAGTAAACCTGCTTTGGTGTAATTAGAAACCCTAATACGAGCGCTACCGATTTCGTGATACGGCGTATTTTCAAGTTTTTTTAATAATTTTTTGTAATAAACAAATGCGGTGTAAACACCAAACTTAGCTTCGATTGGCAATTTCACAATCCCTTCGTAAGCCACTCTAAAATCTTCTTCTATTTCGTTGATGATTTGTGTTTTTGCTTTTTCATCAAATGAATTTAGATCTACGCCTGGGAAATAATTTCTGTTAAGGACAAGATTATCATCTTTTAAATCACGTAAAAAATTGACTTTCTGGAAAGCCGAACCTAGTCTCATGGCTTCGTCTTTAAGTTGCTCGTAACGTTTATCATCACCCGCTACAAAAACTTTGAGGCACATAAGTCCTACTACGTCAGCAGAACCGTATATGTAAGCATCATACTCTTCTTTACTGTGATAATCAGATTTGATTAAATCTAGTTTCATGCTTCGTAAAAATGCTTGAACAAGATCATCGCTAATGTTGTATTGCTTAACCGTTTGTTGAAAAGAATTCAAAATAGGATTTAAACTGATTCCTCTTTTTAAGGCTTTGTAATACTCATCTTCAAACTCTGTAATCAACTCTTCTTTATCATAGCCATGAAATGTATCCACAATTTCATCTGCAAAACGCACAAAACCATAAATGCTATAAATGGCGTCTCTTATGCTTGGTGATAACATGTATACCGCTAATGAAAAAGAGGTACTGTAATTTTTAGTAACTAACTTGCTACATTTAAAAGACACATCGTCAAATAATTCTTTCATACTATTGCTCTGAAAATTGCTTATTAATTAATTCTGACACTAATTTTCCAGAAATTAATGCCGGAGGAACCCCAGGACCAGGAACCGTTAATTGACCTGTGAAATATAAATTCTTAACCTTTTTACTTTTTAACTTCGGTCTCAAAAACGCTGTTTGCAAGAGTGTATTTGCCATGCCGTACGCATTTCCTTTGTATGAATTATACTCTGAAACAAAATCATTTTTACAAAAAGACTCTTTAAAAATAATACTTTCTCTAACATTTTGCTGTGTTAGGGTTTCAAAACGCTTGATGATTATTTCAAAATATTCTTCTCTTAAAGCCTCAGTATCATTTATCCCTGGTGCTAAAGGTACAAGAAAAAATCCAGACTCCATACCTTCAGGTGCAGCAGTTGCATCTGTTACAGATGGGAAATTTGCATAAAACAAAGGCTCTTTCGGCCATTGAGGTTCATCATAAATATCCTTAGCATGCTGATAAAAATCAACATCAAAAAACAAAGCATGGTGTGCTATGTTTTCTAATTTTTTATTAAATCCTACATAAAACAATAATGATGATGGAGCAAAAACTTTACTGTCCCAATATTTCTCTGAATACGCTCGGTATTTTTGATCTAATAATGTTTCTGTGTGGTGGTAATCAGCACCACTCAAAATTAAATCAGATGCCACGCGCTCTCCATTTATTTGAAGTGCAACTGCAGTTCCATTTTCAACAATTATTTTGTCAACTCCCGCATTGGTAACAAATTGTACTCCTTGTTCTTTTGCAAGATTTACCATGGCTCTCACCACATCAAACATTCCAGTTTTTGGGTGCCAAGTGCCCAATCCGAAATCAGCAAAGTTCATGAAACTGTAAAAAGAAGGCGTATCCGATGGTTTTGCACCAAGGAATAAAACAGGAAACTCTAAAATCTGAATTAATCGTTCATTTTTAAATTGCTTGCGTACATCTCTACTGATGTTACTAAAAAATTCTCCTACTTTTAATGCCGTTTCGGTGGTAATTAATTCTAAAGCCGAAACTCCTGGACGATAGACTAAATCTTTTATAGCGATATCATAGTTGCTTTTGGCACGTCCCATAAATTTTTGCAGCTTTGAACCACTACCCTTTTCGATGGACTCGAAAGTAGCAACAATTTCATCTAAATTATCAGCAATAGTAATAAAATCATTGATTCCGTAGTACACTCTGTAGGCTGGTGCTAGTTTAATCAACTCATAATAATCAGTAGTTTTTTTACCAAAATCAGCAAAAAATCGCTCAAATACATCAGGCATCCAGTACCAACTTGGCCCCATGTCAAATGTAAAACCGTCTATTTTAAGTTGTCTGGCTCTACCACCTAATGAATCATTTTTTTCATAAACTGTCACATTATGACCACTTTGAGCTAAATAGGAAGCTGCAGCCAAAGCAGAGAAGCCTGATCCTATTATTGTAATTTTTTTTATATCTTTCATTTGTCTAGCAAATATACAAATTGTTTAAACAAAATATTAAATCCAATCAATTAATTCTGAGATAGAATTAAAAATTGTTATTTGCTCTGGAAGTTCGTCCTTTTTTATAAACTCAACCATGCGACCAATATACCATAATTCTGTGGTGTCATCTAATAATTCTTCTGACATCTTCTGAATATAATTATCCAGAATATCTCGTTCTGGCTGAACCGTCATGTAAGACACATAAACAATAGAGTTAAAGTGTTTTTTTAAGTCTTTTAGGTTTTCAATAGGCATACTTTCACCCAGATAAATCGTTTTGTATCCGTGTAATAACACTTCATAGTTTAAGTACATCAAACCTAGTTCATGAATCTCGTTCATAGGTAAAGACAAAACAAAAACTTTATCATTCTTGGTTTGCTTCAAAACTTGAAGTTTCTCTGTATTAATTAGTAATTTTTGTTTGATTAAATAACTAATAAAATGCTCGTGAGCAGGTGTAATGGTATCGGATTGCCACAAAAGTCCTAATTCATTCATCAATGGAATAAAAACTTGATGAAAAATCTCTTTAAATGATTTCTCAGCTATTAACCAATTGTATGTGTTAAAAAACAACTCTTGATCAAAGTTCATCATAGCCATCTTAAACTCACTGATGGCGTGACTTTTTGCAGTTTTACTCGAAATTATTTCACGTACAAGCGACGGAATTTTTTCCTGAGGATAGGTTGCAATTTTTGATATCTTGTACCCATAATCATGGAGCAAGGTTATGTTTAAAAGTTTTTGTAAACTAGCCAAATCATACAAACGAATGTTAGTATCTGTACGCATGGGCTGAAGAATATCGTAACGTTTCTCCCAAATTCGTATCGTGTGAGCTTTGATCCCCGAAAGGTTTTCAAGATCCTTGATACTGAATACATTTTTTACATTGTTCATCGTTTTTCAATATTTATTGAACAAATGTAAAATAAATTTTATTATAAATGGTACTAAATACACCAAAACAAGTAAAAACAGTTGTATTTACTTCAAACTCACCCGTTTTATTGTATTCAAAAGGTCTAAATGCAGAATTGTCTTAGAATTATCTTCATTTCTAGTGTACATAGGTTCAAATTTAGCCCCATAAATTAATTCGTTAAATGTATATGATGTTCTTGTGGCAACTGTATTGCTAAACATGTCGTCAAAGGCGGTTAAGAATACAATAATTTCTCCATTGGTAGATTTGAAATCTTCTTCGGTAAAACCATATAGTGGACTGCTCTCTGTAATAGGATGAACGAGTGTCCAGCTTAAAGTGAGTACATTTATTCTTTCTAATTCTAGGTCTAATGCAAAAAATTTATTGATATAAACCTCATTTTCTTTTATGCTCATTCTAATGGTGACCTTAGCAAAAGCATCAGTAAGATTAGTGTTTTTAAAAGGGGTTACTCGCATCATCAAACCCGTACCCTCTCTATACGGTGCAATGATAGCATTATGAGAAAATTTCAAAAAAGCAGTTGGTTTACTAAAACGTCCAAAAAACAAACCTGTAGCAATGGCAAAACTCAGCAAACCAATTAATGCCTCGGCTGCAGCTAATAAACTACTCAAAAAACCCACAGGACTAATGTGACCATACCCTACAGTGGTAAAGGTTTGAGCACTAAAAAAATAAGCTTGACCAAATTTTCCCCAATCAGATCCTTTAACATCAATACCGTTTAAGTGTTCGATCCCAATTGCATAATATAAAAGTGCAAAAACAAGATTTATTCCAATATAGAATAACAAAAGTATAGAAAGAAACCGCCAACGTGGCATATCAATCATGGTGTGGTACCAACTGATTCTATTTAAGATAAACATTCCTCTTTTTTCAACATTGGCACTTCCATCCTTGTTGATAAAACGGCCACCGTAATTATTGGCATTCGTACCAAAACCCGTATTTTGTTGTGATTCTCCTTTTGGATTCATAGCTTTTAGTTATAAAATGACAAAAAATACCATTTGAATGGCCTCCTTAAATGTTTGATTGAAACAACAAAAATATAAATATAAAAACAAGTAAGTTTATACAGAGTATAAAAACGTTTTAAATCTCATAATATAATACCATTTTCAAAAGTAATTCGTTCCCACTTTTTTTATAATTTAGTACCAACTAAAAAGAAACTATGAAAAAAATAACCAAAGAAGATATCAGTCAAGAAGTATTTGACTTATATGACGATTATGCGCACAACAAAATTGACCGTCGCGGATTTGTAGAAAAACTATCTTTATTTGCTGTTGGTACCTTAACGCTTCCGTCATTATTGAGCTTTATGTCCCCTAATTATGTAGACTCAATTTTGATACAACCCGAAGATCCTAGAATAAAATCTGGATTTATTACTTACAATTCGGACAAAGGCGGTGGGCCAATAAAAGGACTTTTATCTCAACCTACACGAACAAAAAAGAAATTACCCGGAATTATTGTAGTACATGAAAATCGAGGTCTTAATCCGTACATTGAAGATGTAGGCCGTAGAGGAGCAGTTGAAGGATTTATTACGCTAGCGCCAGATGCTTTATCTCCATTAGGTGGCTATCCTGGTAATGACGATGCGGGACGCGAACTTCAAAAAAAACGTACGCGCGAAGAAATGCTCGAAGATTTTATTGCTGCTTACCATTTTTTAAAATCGCACAAAGATTGCAACGGACATATAGGAGTTGTTGGGTTTTGTTTTGGAGGTTGGATTGCGAATATGATGGCCGTAAAAATACCCGAACTTGGTGCCGCAGTACCTTATTATGGAGGTCAACCGACAGCAGCTGAAGCCGAAATGATAAAAACCCCAATCCTAGCCCAATACGCTGGCTTAGATACCCGTGTGAACGAAGGTTGGCCTGCTTATGAAAGCATTTTAAAAAAGAACAATGTACAACATGTAGCCTATTTTTACGATGGTGTTAACCATGGTTTTCACAACAATACTACTCCAAGGTACGATGAAAAAGCCGCTACTTTATCTTGGACCAGAACCATTGATTTTTTCAAGAAAGAATTAAAGAAGAAATAATAAAATATGAGATAAAATTCCCAAATTATCTTTGGGAATTTTTGTTTTGGTCTATAAAGATAAGTGCTTAAAATATTCAACTGAACGCATCAATAACTTGAATTCCTAATAAATAAAAAGAATTAAATCAAAAATGAAACTAAAAATACTATCTCTCTTTGCTGTTTTATGGAGTAGTAATGGAATGACGCAAGAATCCAAAGGATTGATCATAAAAGACATTAACATAATAACAATGACCAGTCCAAATGTTACTGAAAGAAAAAGCGTTTTAATTGAAAACGGCAAAATTGTAAAGATTGATGATTACAATAAAATGTCAAAAAAATCAAACCTTGAAGTAATTGAGGGTTACAACAAGTTCTTGATGCCAGGCTTAGCTGAAATGCACAGCCATGTCCCTGCAGAAAAGGATGTAGAGAATTATCTTTTGGAAAATATTGCCGCAGGAGTAACTCAAATTAGGATTATGAATACTAAAACACCGCAACTCCTATTAAAAAGTAAAATTGAAACTGGTTCAAAGATAGTAAGTCCTAAAATACATTACAGTCATATAATAACCCGTGAGGATAAGTATACAGAACCGCAATTTGACAGCTTGATGGTTGCAATAAAAAAGAATAATCTTAATTTCATAAAAGTTTTTAGCATAGCTAATGAAGAAGTTTTTGACAACTTGATGAAATCGGCCAATAGAAATTCTGTTATCGTTTGTGGACACTATCCGAAGGAAGTTGCTCTTGAAAAAGTACTGCAATCTGGCTACAAAAGCATTGAACATCTTGCTGGCTACGAAAAAATTAATGACCAAAGTGCTCTAGCAAATGCTATTCAATTAACAAAAAAATATAGCGTGTACAACTGCCCTACGCTAGATTGGGATATTATGTCAGTAAAACTTAGTTATCCGAATGACTATAAAAATAGACTAGTTTATTTTAATGCTCCTAAAACGTATCTCGAAAAATGGGAAAAAGAATTAAACGATTACGTAACTGCAAAAGGAAATGACCAAATCATACAAGCTGCAGAAAAATACAAACCTCAATTTCAATACAAACAAAAAATTCTAAAACAACTCAATGATAACAAATGCCTTTTGTTACTAGGTAGTGACCCAGCAGGCACCTTTCAAATGAACGGATTCAATATGCACGATGAAATGGTAAATTGGTCAAATGCTGGAATTGATACCTTTACTATTTTAAAATCGGCCACTTCAACACCTGCATCCTTCTTTGGTGAAACCAAAAATTGGGGAACAATCGAACCAGGCAAATCTGCTGATTTAATAATTCTAGATAAAAATCCATTACAAGATATTACAAACATAAAAACAGTTGCAATCACAATCATTGAAGGTAAAGTTTATGTAAAATCAGAACTATTGAAAAAATTAGAATCAAATTCTAAGAATTAAAAAATTGTGTGTTTCAAAATACTTTCCTACGCTTACCAAAAAAACAAACAGCAAGCCAAACAAAAATTACTAAAGCTAGAACCCATTATATAACAACTCACAAGTAAATCCCAATTGTGACTCTACTGGTTTTTAATAGCCTACCTTACCAAGAAACTCATGGCTATAGCGCACAAAGTTCAATTGGTAGAAGCATTATTTGACCGTCTTGAAAAGGAAATTATAGTCTTTCAGGCCCAATCACAATTAAACTGTTGTAGCGGTTGCGGTGCATGTTGCAGCACTCCTGAGATAGAAGCGTCGCCATTAGAGTTTTTGCCTTGGGCACTGCATTTATTTTTGAATGGAGAAGCCGAAAAAACACTGGACACGTTACAACATAAATCCAATACTTATTGTCACTTGTATCAACCTCTAACCTTAGTAGATCGAGCTATGGGGCGTTGCAGCAATTACCGATACCGCGGTTTAATCTGCAGGCTTTTTGGATATGCAGCCACGAGAGACAAATACGGTCAGCTACGATTAGCGACTTGCAAAATCATAAAAGAAGGACAAAACGAACACTACAAAACTACTGAAGAGGCTATCAGCAAAGGACTTTATATTCCTGTTTTTACAGATTATTACATGCAACTCTCCCAGATTGATGCACGCCTAGGAACTACTATGATGCCTATCAATAAAGCATTAAGCACAGCCATTGAAGAGGTCCTACACTATTATGCTTATCGCCCTTTTCCAACAGATTTGGCAAATATTGCTTAATCCAAACATACAGTCCCACAAAAAAAAGCCCCAGTTGGGGCTTTTTTTGTATAAATGTTTTGAGTTTTATTTACTTAAATACATTTTTCTTCTGGAGTACAATTCATAAAACTGATCGTCTTTCAAGTCATCAATAAATAAAATACTTTCCCCTGTTGATTTCATTTCTGGTCCTAAAGCTTTGTTTACATTGTGGAACTTACTAAAAGAAAACACGGGCTGCTTTATGGCAAATCCTTTCAACTGCGGATTAAAATCAAAATCAGTTACTTTATTATGGCCTAACATAACTTTTGTTGCATAGTTCACATACGGTTCTCCATAGGCTTTTGCAATAAATGGCACCGTACGAGAGGCTCTTGGATTTGCTTCTATGATGTACACAATATCATTTTTTATCGCAAACTGAATGTTGATTAATCCAACGGTTTTAAGTGCTAATGCAATTTTTTGAGTGTGATCTTTTATTTGTTGCATCACAAATTCACCTAAGTTGAATGGCGGCAGAGTAGCATTACTGTCGCCAGAGTGCACACCACAAGGCTCAATATGCTCCATAATCCCTATGATGTATACATTTTCACCGTCGCAAATAGCATCTGCTTCCGCTTCAATCGCACCATCTAAATAATGATCTAAAAGTAATTTATTCCCTGGAATGGTTTTCAATAAATTAATTACGTGTTCCTCAAGTTCTTGTTTGTTAATCACAATTTTCATTCCTTGACCACCTAAAACATAAGAAGGACGAATCAATAATGGGAAGTCTAACGTATCTGCTAGAGCAGCAGCTTCATCAGCAGTTTCTGCAATACCAAACTGTGGAAACGGAATAGCTAATTCTGTCAAAAGTTCAGAAAAACGCCCTCTATCTTCGGCTAAATCCAGTGCGTCAAAACTAGTTCCTATGATTTTGATTCCGTATTTAGATAATTTTTCAGCTAATTTCAAAGCCGTTTGCCCCCCTAGCTGAACAATAACTCCTTCTGGTTTTTCGTGTTGAATGATATCATAAATATGCTCCCAAAAAACAGGCTCGAAATACAATTTATCAGCAGTATCAAAGTCAGTTGAAACCGTTTCGGGATTACAGTTGATCATGATGGTTTCGTAACCGCACTCTTTAGCAGCAAGTACTCCGTGTACGCAAGAGTAATCAAATTCTATACCTTGCCCAATTCGATTTGGCCCTGAGCCCAAAACAATAATTTTCTTTTTATCGGTAACAATACTTTCATTGTCTACGTAACGTATACCATCTGCTTTTTCAATTTCAGCTTCAAAAGTAGAATAGTAATACGGTGTTTTTGCTTTGAACTCTGCAGCACAAGTATCTACCAGTTTAAATACACGGTTGATATTTTTAGCGGTACGCAAATCATGAACTTGGCTTTCTAAACAACCTACCATATGGGCAATTTGTCTGTCAGCAAACCCTTTTTGTTTGGCTTCAAGCAATAATTCTCTTGGCAACGTTTCAACTTTAAAAGTAGAAATCTCTTTTTCTAAAGTGTAAAGTTCTTCATATTGCTTCAAGAACCACATGTCAATTTTAGTAATTTCATGAATCCTACTCAACGGAATTCCCATGGCAATAGCATCATAAATCACAAACACTCGATCCCAACTTGCAAAAGTTAGTTTCTCAATAATTTGTTCATAGTTGGTATATCCTTTTCCGTCAGCTCCTAAACCATTTCTTTTGATTTCCAATGATTGAGTGGCTTTATGCAAGGCTTCTTGGAACGAACGTCCAATTCCCATCACCTCCCCTACTGATTTCATTTGAAGCCCTAATGTTCTATCAGCTCCTTCAAACTTATCAAAGTTCCAACGTGGTATTTTTACAATTACATAATCCAAAGTTGGCTCAAACAAAGCCGAAGTTGATCTAGTAATTTGATTTTGCAATTCATCTAAGTTGTAACCCAAGGCCAGTTTAGAGGCGATTTTTGCAATAGGATATCCTGTTGCTTTTGATGCCAAAGCAGAAGAACGAGATACACGAGGATTGATCTCGATAGCTACAATATCTTCTTTATCATCTGGCGAAACAGCAAATTGCACGTTACATCCACCCGCAAAGTTCCCTATGCTACGCATCATCAAAATAGCATAATCACGCATTTTTTGAAACGTTGTATCTGATAAAGTCATTGCTGGGGCAACCGTGATCGAATCTCCAGTGTGAATACCCATTGGATCCATATTTTCAATAGAACAAATGATAACAACATTGTCGTTTTTGTCTCTCAAAAGTTCCAATTCATATTCTTTCCAACCCATCAAAGCTTTGTCAATCAAAACTTCGTGTATTGGAGATGCTTCTAAACCTCTAGTTAAAAGCTCATCAAAATCTTCTTTTTTGTATACAATAGCCGCTCCTGTTCCTCCTAATGTAAACGAAGGACGAATTACCAATGGAAAACCAAATTCTTGTGCAATTTCTTTTCCTCTCAAGTAGGACGTACATATTTCAGCAGGTGCCGATGGTACATTTATTTTTTTAAGCAATTGTTTGAACTGCTCTCTATCCTCAGTAATATTAATGGCATTAACATCTACACCAATTAATTTTACATCAAAATCTTTCCAAATTCCCTTTTCTTCTGCTTCAAGACATAAATTCAAAGCCGTTTGTCCTCCCATCGTTGGTAAAACCGCATCAATTTGAGGATGTGCTTTTAAAATTTCAATGATTGACTTTGTGGTCAATGGCTTCAAATAAACATGATCAGCCATTGAGGGGTCAGTCATAATTGTAGCCGGGTTAGAGTTGATTAAGATGACCTCAATTCCTTCTTCACGAATAGAACGTGCCGATTGTGAACCTGCATAATCAAATTCACAAGCTTGACCAATAACAATAGGACCAGAACCTATTATCAAAACGGATTTTATAGATGTATCTTTTGGCATTTTATGTAGTGTTGTGTAGTTGTTGTTTATAATTATTAAAAGTATCAAAAATAGACACTTAAGTGTAAAATAACCTGTCCTTTTTTAACGACTAGGTATAAAAAAAGGCGATACTAAAAAAAGTAACGCCTTAATTATGTTTATAAAAACATTATTTTTTGTGTCTTGGTTCACTAGAAACAGTCAATTTATGTCTTCCTTTAGCTCTTCTACGCGCAAGAACTTTTCTTCCATTAGCAGAAGCCATTCTGTCCATAAATCCGTGCTTATTTCTTCTTTTTCTTTTCGATGGTTGAAATGTTCTTTTGCTCATTGCTTTGTATCTTTAAAATCTTATTTATATGTCTACTAATTTGAATAATTGTTTATTCGAAAACCGAGTGCAAATATACAAAGACTTTTTTTCCTCACAAGTAGTTTTGCAAAATTATTTTCAATTCATTTTACTATATTTGTAATCTTAAATTAAACATACTATGTTTCACAGAAATATCAAACTTATTATTGCCGGACTTATCGTAGCTACTGGCATTTGGCAATTCACAGAGAGTAATATTGGTAATGGAATTTTTCTTTTACTAATCAGTGTTATCCCCGTATTTTTATACTTTAAAAATGAATTTATCCTTTTAGCATTTCTAAAATTAAGAAAACAAGACTTTGAGGGCGCTAAAAAATGGTTAGCATACATTAAAAATCCAGAAACAGCATTGGTACAAAAACAACAAGGATATTTCAATTACCTACACGGAATTATGCTTTCTCAAACCAATATCAATCAAGCAGAGAAATATTTCAAAAAAGCAATTGAACTTGGTTTATCAATGGATATGGATTTGGCTGTAGCCAAATTAAACCTTGCTGGTGTAGCCATGACGAGACGTCGTAAGTTAGAGGCAACAACATTATTGAACGAGGCTAAAAAGTTAGACAAACAGAACATGCTGAAGGAGCAAATTGTAATGATGAAAGAGCAAATGAAAAAAATGTAACTCTTTTTTTTAATAAATTAATTATGAACCACTTACAATTGTAAGTGGTTTTTTTATACATATTACTGTTTATCGTTTTTTTTAGGCGGTTCAACGATTTATTTAACATTAGTTAAATAATTAACATAAGTTTATAGTAAAACTTGAATTTATGTGGAGAAAAATAAACATTCTGTTTTTTATACTTTTTACCACAGGCAACTATGCACAAGATAGTATTGTCTATTTTTCTGATGCTGTAAAACGCAATATCAAACCTTATCAATCAGCAAGCGCAATTGCTTTTGAAAATAAAGACTTCACAGAGGGCAAGCGGTTATTTGACTCCCTAGTTCAGCACAAACTAAACGGTACTCTATTTGATGATTTTACCATAAAAGGATATAATTCAAAAAAAGTAATACTCCATAAAATAAATAAACCCATTTTATTGGTTACTTATGCCAGCTGGTGCGTGCGTAACAAAGGAGATGCTCCAGCTTTGAATACACTAGCTAATAAATATGGTAATAATTTACAAATAGTCATAGTCTTTTGGGACAAAAAGAAAAATTTAAAGAAAACAGCAAATCAATTTAATTCTAAAATAAAAATTTGCTATGCTAATGAGGCTTATCAAAATGATTTTAAAATAGTAGCCACCTTAAAACACACTTTAGGAATGCCTACCGTATATTACATAGACGAAAATAAAAATGTAGTAACCATCAATCGCATTAAAAATCAAAATAAAATAAAAATTTCTAAGGACGCAGCATTCGCTATGAGTTACTCTCTTTTTGATGACATGATTAACACTACTAACAACAAATTAAGTTTAAACACAACCACCAGAAAATTTTAAGTTGGCTGTTATTCAAAAAGTTTTAAACCTCATAACTATCCGTAATTATAAGTGGTAATTTCTCATTCAACCATTTGTATTTATTTAAAATCATAATGTGAGTACCTCCTTTTACAACAATACATTTTTTTATATTTTTTATAGGAAAAACATCATCTAGATCTCCATGGATGTGAATGACACTTTCATCGATTGTGACTCTATCCCAAAGCACAACTTGCTCTACCGCCCAGGTTAAATAACGAATATCTCGAACCGATAAAAATTTCTCATACAACTTGAGCCTTTGATTTACTTTTTCACCAAAAGAGAATTTAGCTAAACTTTCTATATTCAAAATCAAGTTCATCGGGATTAGTTTATAAGCTTTAGTGGACTTTGCTAACTTTAATCGCACTGGAAACTCAGTATTACTCTTGACACTGGAAATAATAATAACTTTGCTAGCCGCAATATGTTTTGCCATTTCCTGAACTAAAATACCACCGAAAGAAACCCCAATCAAAACTGGATTTTTGTGGGCTATTTTATCTGCAATTCTCTTGGCATACGCTACCAATGTCTCATTATCAAATGGAATTTCCCACTCCAGGTAGTGCATTTCAAAATCAGTCTCAGGAAGTTTTATACGCTCAAAAATAGTTGTACTAGCCGCCAACCCAGGCATAAAATAAACATGTATTTTACTCATAATTGCTTTTAACTTATTTATAACACCTTTCAGCATTATTATACCGAAATTTGTTTAAAATTAATTTTTTTTTAGAAAATACACATACTAACAATCATATATTAATAATAAATTATGACTTCGCAACTTTATAAAGCAAATACAAGAGGTACTGCCGATTTTGGCTGGCTTCAGGCTAATTTTTCTTTTTCGTTTGGCAACTATTTCAATCCAGAGCGTGTACAATTTGGAATGCTACGTGTACTTAATGACGACACGATTGCAGCTGGAGCTGGTTTTGGCACGCATGGTCACGCCAATATGGAAATCATCACTATTCCCCTCGAAGGTGGCTTGATGCACAAAGACAGTATGGGTAACGAAGGTGTTATTCGCTTTGGCGAAGTGCAAGTAATGAGTGCCGGTAGCGGAGTTGAACATTCTGAAATGAATGCCAGCAAAACAGAACGCGCTAAAACGTTACAATTATGGGTTTTTCCGGATACGGAAGAAGTAACGCCGCGATACGACCAAAAATCATTTGACCTAGAACAACACAAAAATACTTTCATAAACGTAGTTTCACCAAAAGACCACAACGATGGCAACGCACTTTGGGTACACCAAAAAACTTTTTTTCATTTGGGTATTTTTGATACCAACACCAGCTACACCTACTCGATTCAGATTCCTAACAACGGAGTTTACTTGTTTTTAATAGAAGGTGAAATTGAAATAAACAACCAAATTCTGACTGCAAGAGATGCAATAGGAATAACCGGAACATCTGCATTTGATATTAAAATTAATAGTACGGCTAAAATACTGTTGATTGAAGTGCCAATGCAGCAGTAACGATCCTAATTTTATGTAAATTAAAGACAATACATTTTCGAGACAATTTGAAACCAATAGCCCACAAGGTTTACTCGCTGTTGAGTATTCTTTTCAGGAAAAGAAAATCTTTCTCACCAAAATTCACAAACCAGAAGGATTTGAAGACGAAGATTTTTTGAATGATTTTTTAAAAAGTATTTTAGAAAACGCCATCGAAAAAAAATGGAAAGTAGTTCCTATTTTACCGCGAATCGTGCAGTTTTTTAAAAAATTCCCACAATACAAAGAATTACTTCCTCCCGGAATTAGACTATAAACAAAAAACGACTGCATTATTCCTGCAGTCGCTTTTTTATAACCTTTAGTGTAAAAAATTATTTCTCAATTTCACGCATGCTTTCCATTTTTTTGTTGGCCAAGAAACCAGTGATATCTTCAAAATGTTCTACCACTCGTTTGTTCCCAAATTCAAAAACCTTTGTTGCTAATCCGTCCAAGAAATCACGATCGTGTGACACTAGAATCAAAGTTCCGTCAAAATCACGCAAAGCATCTTTGATAATGTCTTTGGTTTTCATATCTAAGTGATTCGAAGGCTCATCTAGAATTAATAAATTTACAGGCTCAAGCAACAATTTAATCATCGCAAGACGCGTTTTTTCACCACCTGAAAGTACTTTTACCTTTTTAGTAACATCGTCACCGTGAAACATAAAGGCGCCCAAAATATCTTTTATTTTAGTACGTACATCACCTACGGCAATATCGTCTATGGTTTCAAATATCGTTGCATTTTCATCTAATAACGAAGCTTGATTTTGAGCAAAATACCCAATTTGAGCATTATGACCAATCTCTAAACTACCACCATCAATGCCAATCTCCTTCATAATGGCCTTAATCATAGTCGATTTACCCTCACCATTTTTACCTACAAAAGCTACTTTTTCACCTCTTTCAATAACCAAACTAGCATCTTTAAAAACTACGTGATCACCATACGATTTGGTCAATTCCTTTACAATAACGGGATATTGACCAGAGCGAGCTGCTGGAGGGAATTTTAACTTTAAAGCCGATGTATCTACCTCATCCACTTGAACAATCACCAATTTTTCGAGCATTTTTACACGTGATTGTACGGCATCTGTTTTAGAGAACGTTCCTTTGAAACGGTCAATAAAAGTACGATTATCAGCAATCATGCGTTGTTGTTCATCGTATGCTTTTTGCTGGTGCATACGACGGTCTTTGCGTAACTCTAAGTAATGCGTGTACTTTGCTTTATAATCGTAAATACGTCCCATTGTTACTTCAATAGTACGATTGGTAATATTATCTACAAACGCTCTATCGTGTGAAATTACCACAACCGCCTTGGCTGAATTTATCAAAAAATCCTCTAACCATTGAATACTCTCAATATCCATATGATTGGTAGGCTCATCTAGTAAAATCAAGTCTGGTTTTTTCAAAAGAATTTTAGCTAACTCAATTCGCATTCTCCAACCTCCTGAAAACTCTGATGTTTGCCTTGTGAAATCCTCACGTAAAAAACCCAAACCAGTTAATATTTTTTCAACTTCGGCTTCGTAATTCACTTCTTCAATGGCATAAAACTTCTCGCTTAAGTCTGAAACTCTTTCGATTAATTTCATGTACGCATCACTTTCATAATCAGTACGAATGGTTAACTGGTCGTTGATTTCATCAATCTCAGCTTTCATTGAAAAAATTTCCCCAAAAGCTTTTGAAGCTTCCTCCATAACAGTAGCCCCATCAGTTGTTAACAAATGCTGCGGCAAATAAGCTACTACTGCATCTTTTGGTGCCGAAATATTTCCGGTTGAAGGTTTACTTTGTCCTGCAATAATTTTAAGTAAGGTAGATTTACCCGCGCCATTTTTACCCATCAAGGCAATTTTATCATTTTCATTTATGGCAAAAGAAACATCACTAAAAAGCGTTGTACCACCAAATTGCACTGAAATATCATTTACTGTAATCATTATTTGAGTTTAAAGTTTAATGTTCAAAAGAGTGAAGGATTCAACATTTTATGAAACCGTTTTTTGAAGGTGCAAAGATAGTTTAAATACAGAATTAGACAATTTGCAACTCAGAAAGTTTTGAGTATCCTAAAAACAAAAATGCCATTACTATAAAGAAAGGCCTTAAACAGAATTATCTTTACAGCAATAGCATTCTAAAATACTAGATGATAAAAAACGATCTTATTCTTTTCTCCACTTTTTGGTTTCCTCAAAAACATGCTCTAAAATAGCTGCTTCTCTTTCATCAAATTCTATATTTCTGCGGCTCATGACTAATCGGGCGGTTTCAAAAGCTTTTTTAGTGATGTACGTTGTAAATCCAGCTGCACCACCCCATGAAAAACTTGGCACGAAATTGCGCGGAAAACCACTTCCAAAAACATTAGCACTCACACCTATCACTGTTCCTGTATTAAACATCGTATTGATACCACATTTACTATGATCGCCCATCATCAAACCACAAAACTGCAGTCCCGTTTTAACAAATCCCTCCGTTTCATAGCTCCATAATTTTACTTCCTCATAATTGTTTTTCAAATTTGAGTTGTTACTATCCGCACCTATATTACACCATTCTCCAAGGACTGAATTTCCTAAAAATCCGTCATGTCCTTTATTTGAATAGCCAAATAAAACTGAATTATTAATTTCACCACCTACTTTAGAATATGGTCCAACAGTGGTTGCACCATAAATTTTGCTCGCTAATTTCACCTTCGCATGTTCACATAAGGCAAATGGACCTCTAATCACAGAGCCCTCCATGATTTCTGCATCCTTACCTATATATATAGGACCTGTAGAAGCATTTAAAGTTACAAACTCTAACTTTGCTCCTTCCTCAATAAAAATATTCTCGGGTGCAATGACATTTACACTCTTTGGTATGGGTTGTGATTGTCTGTCTTCGGTTAGAAATTCAAAATCTTCTCTAATAGCAGCATCATTTTTAGCAAAAATATCCCAAGGATTGTGCACAGTCAAACAATCGTCAGTGTATTCAAGTATCTCATAAGTATCAAAATCTACTTCTTCTTGCTCCTCCGTAGTGTAAAAAGCAATTACTTCATCTCCTTTAAAAATAGCTTGATTAGGCTCTAAGTTGCTTACCATCTCTGCCAATACCGCATTAGGAAGGTACGATGCGTTAATCATTACATTGACTTCAAGTTCCACCATTGGATATTTTTCTGATAAATATTCCTCGGTAAGTGTTGTGGTTGTTGACCCTAGATGCAATTCCCATTTTTGTCTAATAGTCATGATACCAATCAAGATGTCAGCAACGGGACGAGTAAATGTAAAAGGCAATAAGGCATTTCTTGAAGGTCCGTCAAAAAGGATGTAATTCATAGTGTGGATTATTTATAAGTATATCGGTGTCAACTTCACCTGCATGTTTGTAATATTGACTTCAAAGTTACAAAGTTTTCAAATAAATAGCATAAAAAAAGCCTTTCATGAAGAAAGGCTTTACTATTATAGAAAACAAGTTAAAATTATTTAACGTGTTTAGCGTATTTAGTTTTGAATTTATCAATACGTCCTGCAGTATCGATAAGTTTAGATTTACCTGTGTAAAAAGGGTGAGATGTTCTAGATATCTCCATTTTTACAACTGGGTATTCAACACCATCAACAGTTATTGTTTCTTTAGTATCTGCAGTAGATTTAGTAATAAAAACTTCTTCATTTGACATGTCTTTGAAGGCTACTAATCTGTAATTTTCTGGGTGAATTCCTTTTTTCATCTTGTAAATCTTTTTTATTTGTTAATTATTAAGTTGCTTTGAAGCTTTTCTTTTTACAGAAAAGGTATAAACTCCTAATAACTTTTTGTTTTTATACTTTTATTTTGAGTCTGCAAATTTACACTATTTTTTCAATAAACAAATCTTTGTTTCACTTTTTTTATGTGAACTCAAAAAACGTTTTTTAACGTTGAATATATTGGGAATTGTTATATTTGTAAACTAATTTTAAAACCACCTAAAATGATCAACGAAATTGTCAAAAAAAATGGAATAACTTTTGGAGTTATAATAGGAGTAGTTTCAGCACTAATCACAGCAACAATATATGCTGTTGATCTTAATTTATTCACAGAATGGTGGATAGGTGTACTGAGTATTTTGACGTATTTAATTTTAGGTATAGCCTTACTTGTTAAGACAAAAAAAGAGTTAAATGGTGTTTTTTCTTTTAAAAATGCATTTACTACTTATTTCATTACAATAGTAATAGGAATATTAATTTCAGTTCTTTTTAATATTTTACTTTTCAATGTCATTGATCCTTCGGCTAAAGAAGCTGTGAATGAATTAATCATTAAGTATTCAATGAATATGATGCAAAAGTTAGGAGCACCTGCTTCTTCAATCAATGAAGCTATAGCAAAAATGAAGGAAAATGATCCTTATTCACCTATTGAATTATTAAAAGGGTCTATTTTCACAATACTTTTTAGTTCTCTTTTTGGTTTAATTTTAGCAGCATTTTTTAAAAGCAAATCTACACAAGAATAAAAATTAATGAATTTATCTATACTAATTCCGCTTTTAAACGAAGAGGAATCGCTTCATGAACTTTATACATGGATCATCAAAGTGGTGCAATCCCATAATTATACCTATGAGATCATTTTTCTGGATGATGGTAGTACGGATAATTCTTGGGCACTGATTGAAGGCTTTTCAAAAGAAAATCCTCATGTAAAAGGAGTGCGTTTTATGAAAAACTTTGGGAAATCACAGGCTTTACATGCTGGTTTTGCTAAAGCACAAGGAGATGTTATCATTACCATGGATGCTGACTTGCAAGATAGCCCTGAGGAAATTCCGGGATTGTATGACATGATTAACAATGGGAAATACGATTTGGTTTCGGGTTGGAAAAAGAAACGCTACGACTCTGTAGTGGCTAAAAACCTTCCGTCGAAACTATTTAATTGGGCGGCTCGAAAAACATCAGGCGTAGAATTGAATGATTTCAATTGCGGCTTAAAAGCATACAAAAACATTGTAGTTAAGAATATCGAAGTTTCTGGTGAAATGCACCGATACATTCCGGTATTGGCTAAGAATGCTGGTTTTGGCAAAATTGGCGAAAAAGTTGTACAACATCAGGCCCGAAAATATGGTGAAACCAAATTTGGGATGGAACGTTTTATTAACGGATTCTTAGATTTGATTACGATTTGGTTCTTGTCCAGATTTGGAAAAAGACCCATGCACCTTTTTGGCGCGATGGGATCCTTGATGTTTATTATTGGATTTATGCTTGCTGGTTACATCGGTTTTTCAAAATTATACCACATGTATAATGATATGCGTTATAGTCTTGTGACCAATAATCCTTGGTTTTATATTGCCTTAACTACAATGGTTTTGGGAACACAATTGTTTCTAGCAGGATTTCTAGGTGAAATCATTTTGAGAACAAAAAATAATGAAGAGCGTTATAAAATTGCGAGTATCGTAAACTTGTAATTTAAAAATAGACGCCTTACAACGGGATGATTACTAGCCCTGATAGTAGTGAAAATCCTTTTATTCGCCTCAGCGAATAAAAGATTGCAACGTATAGCAGGAAAGAGCTCCTAAAAATAAAAAAATAAGATGGAAATCAAACAAAACATTCTAGATGCGGTAAATGAGTGGCTTACGCCAACATTCGATAACGCTACACAAGTGGCTGTGAAAGAATTGATGACTACTTCACCAAAATATTTAGAGGAAAGTTTTTATAAGAACTTAGAATTTGGTACTGGAGGAATGCGTGGTGTAATGGGAGTAGGAAACAATCGCATTAATAAATATACACTAGGAAAGAGTACACAAGGATTGTCTAATTACTTGCATACTGCGTTCCCAAACCAACCTTTGAAGGCCGTTATTGCTTACGATTGTCGTCATGATAGTGATACACTAGCCAAAATCGTTGCTGATGTATTTTCAGCAAATGGGATTGAAGTATATTTGTTTTCAGAATTGAGACCCACACCAGAATTGTCTTTTGCGGTAAAACATTTGGGATGCCAATGTGGTATTGTACTTACGGCATCGCACAACCCGCCTGAATATAATGGATACAAAGTATACTGGCAAGATGGTGGTCAAATTGTTCCGCCAGAAGACAAAGGCATTATTGATGTGATTGAAAAATTGACCTACGATCAAATTCAGTTTACGGCAAATGAGGATTTAATTCATTATATAGATACTGCTATTGATGCCGCATTCATAGCATCATCTATTGCAAATGCTAGTTTTAACACTTCGCAAACAGCAAAAGACGATTTAAATATTGTATTTACATCATTACACGGCACCTCAATAACTATCATTCCCGAAACTTTGGCGCAAGCCGGATATAACAATGTACATATTGTAGAGGAGCAACGCAAACCGAATGGCGATTTCCCAACGGTTAAATCTCCGAATCCAGAAGAACCAGAAGCATTGACCATGGCACTTGCATTGGCAGATAAAACCCATGCTGATATTGTGGTAGGTACAGATCCAGATTGTGATCGTTTAGGGGTTGCTGTACGTGATAACAACGGTAAAATGACTTTGCTAAACGGTAACCAAACTATGGTTTTGATGACCGCATTTTTACTAGAGCAATGGAAAAAATCAGGAAAAATTAATGACAAGCAATTTATAGGATCTACTATTGTATCAACTCCTATGATGATGGAACTGGCTACTAATTACGGCGTGGAATGCAAAATAGGTTTGACTGGTTTTAAATGGATTGCCAAAATGATCAAAGACTTTCCAGAGCTAGAGTTCATTGGTGGTGGCGAAGAGAGTTTTGGATATATGGTGGGCGATGCTGTACGTGATAAAGATGCTGTTGCAGCAACCCTATTGGTTTGCGAAATGGCAGCTCAAGCCAAAGCCAATGGAAGTAGCGTATATCAAGAATTAATCAAATTGTATGTAGACAACGGTTTTTATAAAGAACACTTAGTATCCATCACTAAAAAAGGAATGGAAGGTTTGCAAGAAATCACACAAATGATGATTGACTTACGTGAAAATCCTTTGAAAGAAATCAACGGCGAAAGAGTGATCATGGTAGAAGATTACCAGTCAAGTATTGCTAAAAACTTATTAGATGGTACTGAATCAGCCATAACGATTCCAAAATCGAATGTATTGATTTACTATACCGAAGACGGCTCTAAAATATGTGCTCGCCCAAGTGGTACCGAACCAAAAATTAAATTTTATATCAGTGTAAATACTACACTTGAAGCGGTTGAAGATTTTGAAGAAGTAGAAGCAATTCTGGACCAAAAAATCGCCAACATAATTACTGCAATGCAATTGAACTAATGGATCCGAATATAAAAAAATTAATACCCTTTACAAAACCCTATCAATCACATATTATTTGGAATGTGATTTATAATATTTTGTATGCTTTGTTTAGCACGATTTCAATGCTGACTTTGTTTCCTGTTTTACAGGTACTTTTTGGCAAAACAGAAAAAGTATATGAACAGCCAATTTACACGGGAATAGGAAATCTTAAGGATTATGTAACAGAATATATTAACTTTAAAATCTCCTCTTTATCTGATGGTGAAAGTACTGAGATTGTGTTATTGTTTGTGGTGGCCATGGTCATTACAACATTTTTTATTAAAAATTTATTCAACTACTTGGCTTCCTATCACATCATGCACCTAAAAAACGGTGTTTTGAAGGATTTGAGACGTTCGATGTATGACAAAATCATTGAATTGCCTATCTCCTATTATTCTGAAAAAAGAAAAGGAGATATGATGGCGCGCATGCTTGGTGATGTGAATGAGGTTCAAAACTCTTTTTTCTCCATTTTAGAATTGGTAGTAAAAGAACCTTTGACGATCGTTTTCGCATTGGGAATGATGTTTGCCATTAGTACCAAATTGACATTATTTGTACTGATTTTTATGCCTATTTCGGGTTATATCATTTCTAAACTGGCTAAAAATTTAAGAAGCCAATCGATGGAGGCGCAAAAAGAAAGTGGTTCTTTAATTTCTGTGGTTGAAGAAACTTTAGGCGGTTTAAAAGTGATCAAAAGCTACAATGCCGAACCCACTTTTAAAGGTCGCTTTAATGAATCTGTAACACGTTTGTTAAATTTAAACAACAGCATCGGAAGTCGAAATAACTTAGCGACTCCATTGAGCGAATTTCTTGGAGTAACTACAATTGCTATTTTACTTTTTTACGGAGGCCTATTGGTTTTAAATGACAAAACTCTTGATGGAGCTTCTTTTATCGTTTATCTAACACTGGCATTCAATATTTTAACTCCTGCCAAAGCCATTTCAAAAGCATCTTATTCTGTGAAAAACGGATTGGCTGCTGCTGAACGTGTTTTCGAAGTTTTAGATGTAGAAAACGAAATCACTTCAAAAGTAAATGCTGTTCAAAAAGACGCATTTGAATCGGATATTACCATTTCAAACATCAACTTTAAGTACGAAGACGAAAAAGTATTAAAGAACTTTTCGTTACAAGTAAAAAAAGGACAAACGGTGGCGCTAGTAGGACAGTCTGGTAGTGGAAAAAGTACTATTGCTAATTTACTAACTCGTTTTTATGATGTAAACGAAGGCACTATTTCTATTGATGGAACGGATATAAAAGATCTTGACTTACAATCACTGCGCAGTTTAATGGGATTGGTAACCCAAGACAGTATTTTGTTTAATGATACCATCAAAGCCAATATATCATTAGGAAAACCAGATGCTACCGATGAAGAAATAATTGAAGCCTTGAAAATTGCCAATGCATTTGAGTTTGTAAAAGATTTACCAAAAGGAATTTACACAAACATTGGCGACAGCGGAAACAAATTATCCGGTGGACAAAAACAACGTTTGTCTATCGCTCGTGCCGTTTTGAAAAATCCACCGATCATGATTTTGGATGAAGCAACATCAGCATTGGATACCGAAAGCGAAAAATTTGTTCAAGTAGCCCTCGAGAACATGATGCAAAACAGAACTTCAATTGTTATTGCACATAGATTATCCACGATTCAAAAAGCAGATGTCATTGTGGTGATGCAAAAAGGAAAAATTGTAGAGCAAGGAAACCACGAAGAATTGATAGCGCTACAAGGTGTTTACAATAAACTGGTGAGCTTACAATCGCTTGAGTAGTTAAAATCGACAACTCAGAATTGAGGTAAGACATTTCAGTATACATTTTTTAAAGGTTACGTAAGATAGCAATATATTTACGTAACCTTTTTCATTTAAAACAATCTGTTATGCTATTCAAAATTATCTTAGTGCTGCACATTCTTTCTGGATTTACTGGTTTACTGTTGGGTACAGTGGTTTTAATTCGCAAAAAAGGCGATAAAATCCATAAAAGAATTGGCTTGATTTTCACCATTGCCATGATCAGCACAGGATTGTGTGCCTTTTATTTGGCGTATGTACATCCTAATTTATTTCTTTTTATAGTAGGTGTATTTACGATCTATTTGGCTATTTCCGGATACAGAATGGTACAACTGAAAAAAGCCCATTTAGGTCAAAAACCGCAACTTGGCGATGCAATACTTACGATTGCCATGTTGATCTGCTCAGCGCTTTTTTACTACATTGGCATCCGTTATTTACTAGCTAAACAAGTTTTTAGTATCGTATTTCTATTATTTGGAACAGTAAGTTTACGATTGTGTTACATAGAATACAAAGCCTACACAGGTAAAGTTACCGATACCTTATACGGTTTAAAAAATCATATTGGCCGTATGACAGGCGCCTATATTGCAGCATTTACGGCTTTTATCGTAGTCAACAATACTTTTTTACCAGATGTGTTGGCATGGAGTTTACCCGGAATTATAGGTGGTATTTTCATTTCAAGGTCCATCCAAAAATTAAAATCTAACCTAAATAAAATTTAATGATGAAAAGAATTTTTGCTTTAGCACTATTCTTGAGTTTTTCAGTTGTCAATTACGCTCAAAACACAAAAATAGATACAATTCCATTTACCTTGAAATCATCTTTATTGGTTTTTAAAGGAAAACTAAACGGAGTAGCAACAGATTTTGCACTAGATACTGGTGCTTCGCTTGGTGTAGTTCCTACGGCCAAAGCTAACGCGGCAAACATTAGGATTTCTGGAAAAAAAAGCATTACTGATAGTAACGAAAATCAAAATACCATGCAATCTGCCGTAATAGAAACGGTAACTATTGGTACTTTTGAAATTAAAGATATCAAAAGTATTATTTATGACATGCCCTTTCTAGCTTGTACAGACGTGTATTTACTTGGCGCCAATGCCATCAACAATTTGAATTGGAAAATTGATTTTGACAAAAAACTACTGTACGTTTCTAAAACTGTTTTTGAACCTACTACTGAAATGCTAACCATACCGATTGTGTACAAAAGCAACAGGCATTTTACTACTATTACGATCCAAGGAAATGTATTAAAAAATTGTTTAATCGATACGGGATACAACGATTTCCTTGAAGTTCCAACTAACGAGCCTGTGCTAAAGAAGTTAAAAAAAGATATTACAAATGATATTATTAGTAGTTCGAGAATAAGTATGAGCCTTTCTGAGATGAAAATAAATGCTTTTGAAACACTTTCTTTTGACAACTTAGTATTAGGAAATAAACGCTTTGATAATGTGAAAATAGATAGTAGACCCGAGATTGAAAAAAAGATTGGAATTAAATTTTTCTCCCAATTGACTTCAGTTACGATTATGAACAACAGCACGTCAACCTATCATTTGCAATTATCTAACAAACCAATATCGTTGCAATTGAGTTTTGATGCTGATGTTTTTCTACAAAATAGCAAACTAATAATTACTGGAAAAAGCAATCATCCAGAGAGTACAGCAAAAGAAGTTTTACTCGGAGATGAGATACAAGCTGTTAACGGTTTAAAAGCCAATGATTTTAAAAATGAATGCGATTTCATTTTATGGCGTATCAAAGCAACTACAAATGACACAATGGAACTTTTATTAGTAAATGGAAAAAAGGTAACACTAAAAAGACAAGTTCTGAAATCATAATTAAAAAAAAATGATGAACTTTACATAAAAGCATTTCCTATAAATTAAAGCTATGTATGTTAACAACGCATCGATAAAACTTCCTGAAGATCCGAACACAGTAGTATGGAAATACCTAGACCTATCTAAATTTCTGGATTTATTGCTTTCGCAAAAACTATTCATGTCCCGCTCTGATAAATTTGAAGATCAGTACGAAGGTACTTTTAGTGAGCCCACTTTTGAAGAAATCAAAAAATTATCTCAAGACAATCCTGATTTTTTAAATTACTACAAAAAACATCGCGAAAAAGTAGCCATTAGCAGCTGGCACATTAATGAATACGAATCCTTTGCTATGTGGCAAATATTTACTCAAAATACTGAAGGACTCGCCATTCAATCTACAATTGGACGTTTGCAACAGTCGCTTCAAATAGAAAAGGAATATCAACAATACATAGGAGAAGTCAACTATATCGATTATAAAAAAGAGCACATTCCATTTGACGACTTGTTTTTTCCTTTTTTATTTAAAAGGAAAAGTTTTCAATATGAAGGCGAAGTACGCATCATCACTGATATTGGCGAAAGCGAAGTTAAAATCAATGAAGGTTTGAAAATAAACATTGACATTAATACCTTAATTGAAAAAATTTACATTCACCCAAAATCCGAAAACTGGTATAAAAACTTGGTAATCCAATTAGTAAAACAACTCGGCTCTGACTTCACTATTGAAAAATCCGATTTAGAAAGTGAGATTTTGATTTAGAAAAACCAATTAAACTGGCTCGTAAGTAGTAATCTTCCACTCTTTACTGGTCAAATCAGTATAATAATAATGAACCAAATCATTTTTATCAAATTGACCGTTTTTATTAGTATCCTCAACCGTTCTAAAATACAAACGATTGCGAGAGGCTAGAAGTTTCCAATCTATTAATTCCTCAAAGTCAGGCGAGATTTTAGTAAGACGCTCCCCGCTTATAGTACTCAAATGCAAGGATTTTATGTCGCTAGCATCTAATTTACCATCTTTGTTGGTATCCATATCAACCATAGTGTACACCATGATTTGGTTTTTGGTTCTATCTGCAACCGTTTTTAAATACGTTGCTGTTTGTATCAAAACGGGTTTATCCGTTAATTTAGTGATGGAGTCTGAATCAATTTTTTGGAATTTAATATTTTGTAAAAAACCTGTAATTTCATATTCTCCATAATTGGAAATCGTAAAACTCAAATCATTCACACTTGATGAACCATAACGCGATTTCACGCCACGATCACGAATACTCAAATCAGCAATAGGGTGAATTAAATAATCCGTACCTTCCATTTGCCAAGGCAAATCAGCTATTTGTATTTGTGCCGAATCCACTTTAGCAATATCCCTTACCTTATTTGCTCCATCATAAGTTACTTTTGGTTTTTCTGCTTCTTCTTTACAACTGGCTAAAAACAACAAAGCAATTCCTATAATGGCGATCTGTATTTTTTTCATGTCATTCTAATATTAAAACTCAAATGTAATCATTTTTAAAAATAGCTTCCTTATTCCAAGTACAATTTAACGAATAAAAAGAATGAAACTGGGTATTGAAAGAACCTTACAACTTAGCAGTCAATTTCAAATTAAAAACTCGTGTGGTCATGTAGTTTGGTATTGCATATTGATTTTTAGAGTAAACATCCCTAACCCAAGTATTTGTAATAGCATTTTGATTGTTAAAAAGATTAAAAATTTCTAATCCTAGAGCTAATTCTTTACAATTTTTAAATAAACCCGAGCTTCTTTTCCTTGTGGTGTTATCAATAAATACTTTAGAAAAGCCTACATCAACCCTTCGGTAATCATTCAATCGGTTTTGGTACAAATAAGGATCTGCGTATGATGGTGATCCTCCTGGTAATCCTGTATTGTAGACTAAGTTCAAATACAATTTTACACTTGGAATATTAGGCATGTAATCTTGAAAAAGCATCGCAAACTTTAAGCGTTGATCTGTGGGTCTAGCTATAAAACCCCTTTCATTGCTGTTTTCCTCTGTTTTTAAATACCCAAAACTAATCCACGATTCGGTTCCAGGTACAAACTCACCATTCAAACGCACATCTACACCTTGGGCATAAGCCACTGCATTGTTATTAGCTGCATACCGTATGCGTACATTATCAATAGTGTATGTATTAGCATCAGTTATAGATTTGTAATACACTTCAGAGAGTAACTTAAAAGGACGATCCCACAATTTAAAACTGTAGTCATTTCCTAAGACTATATGAAAAGATTGTTGCGCTTTTGTATTGGGTTGTACCACACCGTCTCCATCCCTGAGCTCTCTATAGAAAGGCGGTTGATGATAAAGTCCTCCAGAAATCCTAAAAACAACATCTTGTTTCCAATTTGGTTTAATGGCAAACTGAGCTCTTGGACTTATTGTGAATTGAGACTTACCCAATGTGCTGGCGCCAGAAACTTCCCAATTGTGCATTCGGATTCCTGCATTATACCAAACTTCATTCGTTCCTAAATTTGATTTTAAACTCCATTGTCCGTAGCCTGAAAACCGATTTATAGAATTGAAATTTATAGCTCGTATATCTTGATATGGAACCAACGGTCCTGTGTAAGGAGTATAAGGCTGATCGTTTTTTGGCAAATTTAAAATTGGCGGATTCAATGCAAAACCAGCTGAATCAATAACTTCCCACTCTATTATTCGGTCTCTAATAGATTCACGAGTATACTTAACACCCCATTCTATTTGACTGTTTTTCCAGTCCTGAAATCCTTTTATTTCAGTATTTACAATTAAGGCATCAAGATCATTCCTAGCATGACTTAGCTGTGATCCAATACCTCTTGTGAATGAAACGTCACCTAGAGTTTCTGAACCAATATTAGTATCAACTTCACCCAGTCTATATTGCGCCAATATGTCAAAATACTCTTGTTCTAACGTATGAAAGATGGAACCTATAAATTTTAAAGTAAAATTATCCGATACATTAAATACTGATTTTATTGCTCCAAAATACGTATCGTATTTATCTTTTTCTTGACCTTCATAAAAAACCGTAAGTGCCATTGGACTGTCTAGTGTTCCAAAATTTGAAACGCGTGACAAAGGACGATATTGGTATTTATTTTGAGAAATGTTTCCTAAAAAACTCCACTGCCATTTGGACGAAGCCTGATAATTAATATTGGTTTGGATATCAGCAAACGTTGGTGTAAAATTAGTTTGCGTTTCCTGACTGTTCACAAGTAGTGAATTATTTCTATAGCGTAATCCCGTTACAGCTGACCATTTTTTATCTTTAGAAACCGCATCAATAGCAACGCTTCCGCCAAGAAAACTAGCTTCAAGGCTTGCGCCAAAAGTGGTTGGCTTTCTATAAGTAATATCTAATACCGAAGACAGTTTGTCTCCATACTTAGCTTGAAATCCTCCAGCAGAGAAATCGACATTATGAACCAAATCAGTATTGGTAAAACTCAAACCTTCTTGCTGACCTGAGCGAATCAAAAAAGGGCGATAGACTTCAATTTCATTCACATAAACTAAATTCTCATCATAATTCCCTCCACGCACAGCATATTGGGTACTTAACTCATTATTGGAATTAACACCTGGCAAGGATTTCAAAATGTTTTCTACACCAGCATTCGCACCCGGAATTTTTCGAATCATTTCGGGTTCTAGATTTACTATTCCCTGAACCACACTCCTATTACCCGTTATTACAACCACTTCTCCCATTTGCTCTGCCTGGCTGTTCATTACAGGGTTAAATTCCTTTTGTTCATTAGCCTCAAGCATAAAAACAACAGTGATTTTTTTAAGAGAAACGTGTGTAAAAACAACTGTTACTTTTTGATTTGCAGGGACTTTAACATCATAAAAACCATTCTCATTAGACTGAGTATTAAAACCGTCAAATGTAATATTGACATTCTCTAAAGGTTGTTTGTTTTCATCCAAAACAATACCTCGTATCCTTGCCGTTTGTGCAGTTGCAGAAAAACCAAGACAAATAATCGATAAAAAAAGAAAGAATTTAGTAGTACTCAATTGATTTGGATTTATTTTTTCTCACCTCTGTAAAAACGCGTTTCAAAAGTAGTTGAATTTCCCATATTATCAACAACATCAACTTTTAAAACATTAGAACCATCTTGCAAATATTCATCTCTTAAAAAATGAGTGATTTTGCGGGTTTTATTATCATATTCAAAAAGCACCCATTTCCCATTCAAGTATCCGTTGTAGGTTTTAATTCCAGATAAAGCATCACTTATAGTAAGCTGTAAAGACTTTTGCTCATTAATCCATTTGCCTTCAATAGGATTAGCTATCGTTACTGTAGGCGCCACAGTGTCTGATAACAACTTGTAATTTCCTAAAACCTTCACTTTGGTAGAAAAAACACTATCCTTTCTGTAAGTAGAATTGTAACTTACTTTGCCGCCCTGCACTTTACCAATAAACATTTTTTGACGTTGCTCCTCATTACTTTTTGCATCTTTAATGGTAATTGTAAAATTTGAATGAGCCGGAACGGTATCATCATGCAAAAATAAAGTATCATTAACCACATTAAAATTCATATTGAAATCTTCATAAAAAGTTCCTGCAGGAAAAAAAACTGACATGTTTCCAAGTTCAAAATTACTGTCATTTAACGCTTTTACAAAATATTTAGACTGAGGCTGATCAGTGCCAATAATTGTAGGTAACAAATCATAATGTATGGGTATAGAAATGGTTCTCTTATTACCAAAATAATCTGAAACTTCAATTCGATATAATGAGGCTAAGTTAGGAGAAACCTGCAAAACCCCTTTATTTTCATCGACTTCAATAAAACGCAAATCATAAGGAGCTTTCATAAAAAGTTTTTGCACTCGTTGTTGCATTTTTTTATAACGAGAATAATCAATTAAAGCATTGATATACCTCATGTCATTAAAAGAATAGGTGTTAAATGCATAACCAAAATTTGGTTTACCATTCAAAAAAGTCTGAACTTTATAAACACCATTATTATTAAATGATACATCATCAATGTCATGAGCCGTTATACCGAAACCTATAACGCCATTAGAAACAACTTTATCAGACAAGTAAGTACCATCTTTTTGTAAAGAAACATTTAATAACACAGGACGCTTCGCATTATTTACAGTGGTTTTACTATCTAGTGGATAGACATAAACACCTGTAACAACAGGCTTTTTAGTGTCTTTTAAAAAAGCATCAAAACCAAAAAGTAGTGGATTTATAACAAATTCTGTTTTTGTATCTCTAAATTCAAAATGTAAATGCGGACCTTCAGAAGCTCCTGTATTACCAGATAAAGCAATAACGTCTCCTTTTTTTACTGGCAATTCTTCTGGTTTTAAAAACATTTCAATCTCAAAAGACTGCTCTTTATAGTGGTTGTTTTTAACATATGATTCTATTGAACCTTCAGCCTTACTTAAATGCCCGTAAACAGAAGTATAACCATTAGGATGATTGATATAAATTGTTTTTCCATTACCAAAAGTAGAAATTTTAATTCTGGACACATATCCATCGGCTACTGCATAAACCTTTAAACCCTCCTTTTGTTGGGTTTTCAAATCAAAACCCGCATGAAAATGATTGGGCCTCAATTCCCCAAAATTCCCAGACAATTGCATAGGAATATCAAGAGGTGAACGAAAATAATCTTTTGGATATTCATTTTGAGCCTGAATAGAGCTGCAAAAAAACACAAAAAGGGCAAAAAATCTCATAATTTACATTTTGGCTAAGATAAAAAAAAACAACGGAAACCAAATGAGAAAAACAAAAATGTACTCCGCTGAAATTGAGTATTTTAATTTATTTAATGCAAAAAAAATAATAAATTATTGCAAAATTAAAAAGGAATAGTAACTTTGTAAGATATGTAATGAAAAGGATAAATAATGAGTACAATTGCAGAAATTATTGATACTCTTGAAAATAAGGTTCTAAAAATTTTCAGCAAAATGAAAATTTTAGAACAAGAAAATCAAGATTTAAAAAACAAATTAATAAGGTCTGCAACCACAATACAAACTCAATCAAGAGAGATTGAGGCACTAAAAATGCAGTATGAAACACTCAAGATGGCAAACTCATTACTAGGCAGTGACGAAAATAAAAGAGATACAAAGCTAAAAATAAATTCATTAATTCGGGAAATTGACTACTGTATAGCTCAGCTATCAGATTAAGAAATATGGACGAAAAGCTAAAAATTAAAATATCAATCGCCGATAGAATCTATCCTTTAACGGTAGATCTTTCACAAGAAGAAGGTCTAAGAAGTGCTTCAAAAAAAATTGATATAATGATTAAGCAATTTGAAGAAAACTATGCTGTGCGTGATAAACAAGATGTTTTAGCCATGTGTGCGTTACAATTTGCTTCGCAAACAGAACAAAAACAAATTGACAATCAAATAAATGGCGAGGAAACCATGGAGCGAATTAAAAAAATTAACGCACTTTTAGACCAATATCTCGACAAATAAACGTTCTTTACAAAAACTAAGATACTGCCTACATTAGTTCATATTTGGTAAACTCAACACTAACAATTTAGAATGAGCAAATCATCGTTACTATAGCAAGCCAATTCAGTTTGGAAGCTTGAACAACGAGTTAGCTCAAAACTTGTCTTTTCGAGTTTATACAAGCAATCTAATGTAGGCTTTTTTTATATATAAATTTTAACAAACATGGACAACATATTAACGATCGTTATTACAGGAATTATAGGTATCGCAGCTGGTTTTGGGATAGCCAAACTAATTGAGAAAAGCAATATTTCAAACCTCATAAAAAATTCAAAAAAGGAAGCCGCATCCATACTTAAAGATGCAAACCTTGAAGCCGAAAACATCAAAAAAGATAAAATCCTTCAAGCAAAAGAAAAATTTATTGAGTTAAAATCTGAACATGAGCAAGTAATCCTGGCACGAGATAAAAAAGTAGCTGAAATAGAAAAAAGAATACGTGACAAAGAATCTCAAGTATCAAATGAACTATCAAAAGCTAAAAAGGTAAATGATGATTTTGAAGCTAAAACTCAAGAATACAGTTCAAAAATTGAAAATTTAGAGAAAAAACAAACAGAGATTGATCGTTTACACAAAAGTCAATTACAACAACTTGAGGTAATTTCAGGTCTATCTGCAGAGGAAGCAAAAAACCAACTTGTAGAAGGGCTAAAGGCTGAAGCCAAAAGTAAAGCGATGTCTCATATTCAAGACACTATTGAAGAAGCTAAACTTACCGCGCAACAAGAAGCCAAGAAAATCATCATTAACACGATTCAAAGAGTAGGTACTGAAGAGGCTGTTGAAAACTGCGTATCGGTATTTAATATTGAATCTGATGATGTAAAAGGTAGAATCATTGGACGTGAAGGTAGAAACATTCGTGCTCTTGAGGCTGCGACAGGTGTGGAAATCATTGTAGACGATACTCCAGAAGCAATTATTCTTTCTTGTTTTGATCCTGTACGTAGAGAAATTGCTCGTCTAGCCTTACATAAACTGGTTACCGACGGAAGAATTCACCCTGCACGAATTGAAGAAGTTGTTGCCAAAACAGCAAAGCAAATCGATGATGAAATTATTGAGGTTGGAAAACGTACAGTAATTGATCTTGGTATTCATGGTTTACATCCTGAATTAATCAAAGTTGTGGGTAGAATGAAATACCGTTCTTCTTATGGACAAAATTTACTACAGCACTCGAGAGAAGTATCTAAGCTATGTGGAATTATGGCAGCGGAGCTAGGATTGAATGTAAAACTAGCTAAAAGAGCTGGATTACTTCACGATATTGGTAAAGTACCTGATACTGAAAGTGATTTACCACACGCCTTATTAGGAATGCAATGGGCAGAGAAGTACGGTGAGAAAGAAGAGGTTTGTAATGCGATTGGTGCGCACCATGACGAGATAGAAATGAAATCTTTACTTTCACCTATAATCCAGGTTTGTGACGCTATTTCAGGAGCAAGACCAGGAGCACGTAGACAAGTACTAGACTCATACATACAAAGATTAAAAGACCTTGAAGAAGTTGCTTACGGATTTAATGGTGTAAAAAATGCTTATGCTATTCAAGCCGGTAGAGAGCTTCGTGTAATTGTTGAGAGCGAAAAAGTTTCTGATGAAAATGCTGCAAGTTTATCTTTTGATATTTCGCAGAAAATTCAAACTGAAATGACGTATCCTGGACAAGTAAAAGTTACTGTAATTCGTGAAACAAGAGCTGTAAATATCGCCAAGTAAAATATTTAATTCCATAAAAAAAATCCAAATCCCAATGCTAATTTATTGGAATTTGGATTTTTTTTTTTGAAGTTTATTCTCTACTTCCTAGGGTGAAAACTATTCATTACTTGTGTTAAAAATGTACGGTCTAGATGCACATAAATTTCAGTAGTTGTAATAGACTCGTGTCCCAGCATGAGTTGTATGGCACGTAAATCAGCACCATTTTCCAGTAAATGAGTCGCAAATGAATGTCTAAGTGTATGAGGACTTATGGTTTTGTTAAGATCAATTGTAACGGCTAAATTTTTTATAATAGTGAAAATCATAGCCCGTGTGAGTTGTTTTCCTCTTCTGTTTAAAAATAGAGTATCCTCAAACCCTTTTTGAATAGAGAGATGGGTCCTCACAGTATTTTTATAGAGGAGAATGTATTTTTGAGTCACATCACTTATCGGAACTAAGCGCTGTTTATTTCCTTTACCCGTGATTTTGACAAAGCCTTCTTCAAAAAACAGATCTGATATCTTTAATGTTACCAACTCCGAGACTCTTAAACCACAACCATACAATGTTTCTAACATGGCACGATTACGTTCGCCCTCATTAGTAGACAAATCAATCGCCTGTATTAATCCATCAATTTCTTCAACCGTAAGCGTGTCAGGAAGTTTTCGACCAGTTTTGGGCGTTTCAATTAGCTCCATAGGATCATCGTTGCGATAATCTTCAAAAACTAAATATTTAAAAAAGCTTTTTAATCCCGAAATAATTCGAGCCTGCGATCTCGGATTTACCTCTTTGGCAACACTGTAAATAAATTGCTGGATGATTTCGTCAGTTATTTTTAGAGGAGAAACAACAATTTCATTTTGGGATAAAAAAAGTAATAAACGCTCTAAATCAAACGAGTAGTTTTCTACGGTATTCTTAGACAATCCCCGCTCAATCTTTAAGTACGATTGATAACTTTTTATAATACTGTCCCAATTCATACTTACAAAGGAACGTATTTTTTAAGCATAAAAAAACCTCCTTTTAAAGAGGAGGTTAATTAACTATCTTAGATATATAATTTACAATTTGAAATTCACACCTAAATTTACAGAAGAGTAAGTTCCACCTTCTACAGATATTCCTTTGTAACCAAGATATACTTCTACTTTTTCAGTTTGATAACCAAATTTTGGTTGGTAATATACTCCACCATTACCTTCTCCTTCACCTAAATAAATTCCATATCCTAAATCTGCACCTAAAAATAAGTTATCCGTTAGAGAATATTGTGCTGTTGCAGCAACTGGTATAAATCCAGAATCTTCAGCTTTAATTTCTGCAACTCCAGCACCAGTGTTAATTTCAAAAGTTTTACCTAAGAAATTAGTATAACCTGAAGCAATACCAGCACTGAACTTATCAGCAACTTTCCAAGTGTAAGCAACATCTCCTCCGAAATTTACAGAACTGAAATCCTTTGCGTCTCCAGTTGTTAATCCAACATGAGCACCTAATTTAAAGTTTCCTTCTTGTGCATTAGCAAATCCGAAAGCAAATACAGCCGCAACTGTTAAAATAATTCTTTTCATTTTGTTGTTTTTTTTGTTTAATTATGAATCAAATATATATAAACCGTTATTTTAAAAAAAATTTTTAATAAGATTTTTATATTACATGAAGATAAACTGCTGTACTAATTCAGATACACATTAATCATAAATATCTATCAATTAGCAACTTAATAAACATCCGTATCACGGAAATTAGTGAGGTAAAAAAAATTAAAAAAAACAAAATATTAAGTAAGAAAAATTTTAACAATACTATAGTATTAACATCGTTTTAAACCGCAAAAAGAACCTGTTTTAAATCAAAAATATAGCGTATTATTACAATTCTAAAATGAAACGCTTACTTGAAAGTTAAAAAAACAAAATTCTCACGAAAAAAAAAAGATAATTAAACACTACTTGGAACAGTTATTGAAACGTTAAAAATTGAGATTAGCAGCAATAATTTTAAAACAAAATAGTTTTTAAGTAATGTGCTTTATCACTAACAACAATAATTATAAAAATGTAAATTATGAAAAGAATACTTTTAGCAACAATCGTATTGTTTGCAGCTACTGCTAACATGCAAGCACAAGCCATCAAGTTTGGATTGAAAGCAGGTTTAAATTACGCAAATCAATCAGGTAGTGATATTGGCACTAGCCTTGTTGATTATAAAAAAGAGGCTATTACTAGTTATCATGCTGGTTTAATTGCTGAAATAAAACTGACCGATGGATTTGCTATTCAACCCGAACTATTATACTCAACTCAGGGTGCTTCCTATGAAAATGCAGGAGAAGAATTTAAAAATGAATTAGGATATATTTCTATTCCTGTAATGGCAAAATTCAGCCTTAACAACAGTATTAGTTTAGACCTTGGCCCTCAGGCTTCTTTTTTGTTGAGTGAAAGAAAAAATGTTGATTTTAAAGAAGCTGAAACATTTGAATTTGGCGCAGCGGCTGGTTTGACCCTAAATGTTACTAAAAATTTATACATTCAAGGTCGCTATGTACTAGGATTAACCGAAGCAACTAAAGATGCTGAAGTTAAAAATTCAGTAGTCCAGCTATCAGCAGGTTTTAAATTTTAACCAAACCTAAAATTAAATTGCAAAACCGTTCTATAAATTAGAACGGTTTTTTTATTTTTACCAAAATCAGAATTATGAAAATAGGCATTATCAATGGTCCAAATTTAAATTTATTAGGAAAACGCGAACCTGAAGTTTACGGAAACCAAACATTTGAAGACTATTTTAACACATTAAAAGAGCGTTTCCCAGAAATTAACTTTTCTTATTATCAAAGTAATATTGAGGGTGAACTTATTGATAAAATTCAGGAATTTGGTTTTTCATTTGATGGTTTAATTCTCAATGCTGGCGCTTACACCCATACCTCTGTAGGTATAGGAGATGCCGTCAAAGCAATAACAACTCCTGTAGTAGAAGTTCATATATCAAATACATTTTCTAGAGAAAGCTTTAGACATCAATCCTATATTTCTGGAAATGCCAAAGGTGTCATACTAGGTTTTGGTTTGCAAAGTTATGATTTAGCTGTACTTTCTTTTAAACAAAAATAATTAACAATACCTTAAGTTATTGTTTAACAAATAATTAATAACCTATGTAAAAAGTACTGCTATTTTTGTGGAAGAAAAAACTTTCATGAAAAAACACTACCTGTTACTCTTATTAGTTTCTACATTTTTTTGCAATGCACAAATAAAAGGAAACGTCACTGACGAAAAAGGCAATCCATTAGCATTTGTAAACATCTTTCAAGAAGATACTTATAATGGAACTACTTCAAACGAATTAGGGAATTACGAATTTAATGTGCGCCCAAAGGGAAAACAAACATTAGTTTTTCAATTTTTAGGATTCAAAACTCAAAAAATTGCTATTGAAACAGCAAAGTTACCTTATACTTTAAATGTAAAACTCGTTGAGGAAAGTTTTTCACTAAATGAAGTAATCATAAACACCAAAAGTAATCCCGCCATTGCCATTATAAAAAATGCTATTGCAAATAGGGATTCAAATACTAAAAATACCAATAAATACCGTGCAGATTTCTATTCCCGTGGTATATTTAAGCTGAAAAATGCTCCTAAAAAGATCTTTGGACAAAAAATAGGCGACTTAAATGGCGCATTAGACTCTACAGGAACAGGGATTATTTCTTTATCTGAAACATTTTCTAAAATTGTTTATGAAAAACCCAATAAACTCAGTGAAGTAGTAGTGGCATCAAAAGTAAGTGGTAACAATAACGGCTACAGTTACAACACCGCTCGATCCTCATTTTATGATTTTTATGATAATACAATTGACTTTGGAATAGCAATGATTTCGCCAATTGCCAGCAACGCATTGAATTACTACAATTACAAACTAGAAAGCACTTTTTTTGATGACAAGAATAAGATGATCAATAAAATTAAGGTTAGTGCAAAACGAGATAGCGAACCTGTTTTTGAAGGATATATCTACATTGTTGAGGATTCTTGGGCTATTTATGCCGTAGAACTTGACATTAAAGGATATAGAATAAAAGAAGATTTTCTTGATGTAATGACTTTAAAACAAAATTTTAGTTACAATAATAATTCGAAAATTTGGACGAAAAACACGCAGAGTCTCGAGATTACGGCAGGAGCCTTTGGAATAAAATTCAACGGAAAATACAACTATGTGTATAGTAATTATGAATTTGTAACTTCTTTTGCTCCCAAAACGTTTACCAATGAAATTACAAAAATTGAGTTGACCGCAAATCAAAAAGACAGTACGTTCTGGAATAGCAACAGGCCGATTCCCTTAACTATCGAAGAAAATTTAGATTATTTTAGAAAAGATAGTATTTATACGGTTCGAAATTCAAAAAAATACTTAGACTCCATTGACCTAAAAAACAACAAATTTAATCCTCTCAAACTGCTTACTGGGTATACATTTAAAAATAGTTCACAAAAATATAGTTTTAGTTATGCCGGGTTGGTTAATATAGGTTCTCTCAGTTTTAATACTGTTCAGGGGTACAATCTTGATTCGGGTTTTCGATTTACAAATTGGAAAAATCAAGAAAAAAAAGGAATTTATACTACACTTAGCACAACGTTTAATTATGGTTTCTCAGAAGATCGTTTGCGTGTAACGGGGCAATTCCTTCATAGATTCAACAATCAAAATTATGCTACAGTTTATGCAACAGGTGGAAGCTCAGTAAAACAATTCAACCCAAATGAACCTATTAGTAAAGCTATAAACAGTGTAAGCACTCTTTTCTTTAGAAACAATTTCATGAAATTGTACAACCTAGAATCTATGGCTATTGGGTTTACACAAAATATTGCAAATGGCATCAACCTTAATAGTAAGATTGAGTATCAACAGCGTAAACCTTTATTTAACACCACTGATTATTCATTGTTTAATAAATCTGATTTTTATACTTCAAACAACCCCTTGGACCCTACTAATTATAGTTCATCTGCTTTTGAACAACATCATTTAACTAAATTAAATCTTTCTTTCAAAATCAATTTTGGCAATAAATATTCCTCCAGACCAGATGGTAAATTCAACATTAGAAACGAAAAATATCCTACACTATATGTAGCCTATGAGAAAGCCATTGGCGCAAGCGATAAAAAATATGAATATGACTATTTCAACCTTCGCGCTACCTATGATTTAAAATTAGGAAACAAAGGAGCTTTAGGTATAAACATGAAAGCTGGTGCGTTTATAAATGCTCAAAATATTGCTTTTATGGATTACAAACATTTTAATGGAAACCAAACAAGCGTAGGTCAAGATGAACGTTATTTGAATGTTTTTAACTTGCTACCCTACTACTCTAGCAGTACTAACAATCGTTTTGCAGAAGCTCATGCAGAATATAATGATAAAGGATATATCATGAATAAAATTCCATTATTGAATAAATTAAAATCCACTTTAAATATAGGAGCTCATGCGCTATCCATACCAGATAAAAAACCGTATTCTGAAATGAGTATTGGTCTAGATAATATAGGAATTGGGAAATTTAAAATGTTTAGAATAGATTATGTCCGCTCCTATCAAAGTGGTTTTAAAGGTGACGGAGTGGTTTTTGGACTTAAATTTTTAAACATAATTGATTAAAAAAGTACTTAGTTTTATCTCGATAAACAACAACTCACAATACATAAAAAAGGCACCTGAAAATAATCTCGGTGCCTTTTTTATTGGTGTAAATTTACTCATGAGGTTCTACATGAATTAATACGTGCCCTAATTCTGGGATTTGTTCTCGTAAGGTATCTTTGAGTTTATGAGCAAGGTCATGACCTTCCTTTACGGTTATATTTGAGTTTACTGTTGCATGTAAATCAACATGATATTGCATGCCTGCCTTTCGGATAAAACATTTTTCAGTATCTAAAATTCCATCAACTTGAACAGATACTTCTCTAATGTGTTCTATCAAGTCATCGTATAAATGTTCATCCATGATTTCGCCTAGAGCAGGTCGAAAAATCAAATAACTGTTATACAATATAAATCCAGATGCAAAAAGTGCTGCCCAATCATCAGCTGCTTCGTAACCATTACCTAAAATTAAAGCAATAGAAATCCCTAAAAAAGCAGCTACCGAAGTGATGGCATCACTCCTATGGTGCCAAGCATCGGCTTTTAATGAAGAACTATTAGTCTCTATACTGCGTTTCATAACTACTCGAAAGGAATACTCTTTCCAGATAATTATGGCGCCAAGAACAATTAGTGTCCAAGGCTTTGGCAATTGATGCGGTGTACCAATATTAATGATACTTTCATAAGCTATAATTGTTGCCGAGGTTATCAAAAACCCCACTACCAAGAACGTAATCAATGGCTCAGCCCTACCGTGTCCGTACGGATGATTCTCATCAGCAGGTTTATTGGAATATTTAATTCCGAACAAGACTAAAAATGACGCAAAAATGTCTGTTGTAGACTCGATAGCATCAGCAATCAAAGCGTATGAATTGCCAAAAAAACCTGCAAATCCTTTTATAATGGCCAAAGTTGTGTTGCCCACAATACTAAAATAAGTAGCCCTAATTGCTGTTTGTTCTTTTGACATTTGTTTCGTTTAAAAAAGAATCGTTTAAATAAACCACTTGCTTTTTTGTATTGCTAGATGGTTTATTTAAACGATGTATTAAGAATTGAGTAGGTTTACGCTCTAACGATTTGAGCACCAATAGCTCTCAAACGTTCGTCAATACGCTCATACCCTCTATCTATTTGTTCAATGTTTTGTATGGTACTTGTTCCTTTTGCAGAAAGTGCAGCAATTAACAATGATATACCAGCGCGAATATCTGGTGATGACATAGTTGTAGCCTTCAGTTGTGATTTAAAATCATGTCCCATAACTACAGCACGGTGTGGATCACACAACATGATTTTAGCACCCATGTCAATAAGTTTATCTACAAAAAACAAACGACTTTCAAACATTTTTTGGTGAATCAAAACATCACCTCTTGCTTGTGTAGCCACTACAAGTACAATACTCAATAAATCTGGAGTAAATCCAGGCCATGGTGCATCAGCAATGGTAAGAATAGAACCATCAATATCTGTTTTTACTTCATACCCATTTACATGAGCAGGAATGTAAATATCATCTCCACGACGCTCTAGGGTAATTCCTAATTTTCTAAATGTATTTGGAATTACTCCAAGGTTATCCCAACTAACATTTTTTATAGTAATTTCAGACTTTGTCATGGCAGCAAGACCAATCCAACTTCCTATTTCAATCATGTCAGGCAAAATTCTGTGCTCACAGCCACCTAAGCTATCTACCCCTTCAATAGTCAATAAATTTGATCCTACTCCGGTGATATTTGCACCCATTGAGTTCAGCATTTTACACAATTGCTGTAAATACGGTTCACATGCAGCATTGTATACAGTTGTTCTTCCTTTTGCTAAAACGGCTGCCATTACAATATTTGCAGTTCCCGTAACTGATGCTTCATCTAATAACATATCAGCTCCAACTAATCCCTCAGCAGCTTCTACACCATAAAAGTGATCTTCTCTATTGTATCTAAACTTAGCACCAAGGTTTATGAAACCTTCAAAGTGCGTATCTAATCTTCGTCTTCCAATTTTGTCGCCACCCGGTTTTGGAATATATCCTTTTCCAAATCTTGCTAACAAAGGTCCAACAATCATGATAGATCCTCTAAGTGATCCACCTTCTTTCTTAAAAGCTTCAGTCTCCAGGTATTGAATATTTACCTCATCTGCCTGAAAAGTGTAAGAACCTGAACCTGTTTTTTGAATTTTAACACCCAAATTACCTAATAAAGTGATCAATTTATTAATGTCAATAATATCTGGAATATTATTAATAATAACTTTTTCAGGTGTTAATAAAACAGCACACAATATTTGTAATGCTTCATTTTTTGCGCCCTGTGGAGTGATTTCTCCTTGAAGACTAATGCCTCCCTCTATTTTGAAAATTCCCATCTTTTATGGTTATGAGTTATAAATTATTTAATTGTACGTAATGATTTTTTAAAAAAGTGCTGATAAGGTAATAAGCCACTAATTCTAAAATAAATTACAAGGGTTTTCTATTTTGGTTTTTGTGAGGTAGGTTTGGCTTACCTGTTTTCAAATTTTTGTTGCTTAAAATTTTAGGCTGACCTGTAGGAGCTATTTTATTAGAAACTCGTTTATTAGTTCTTAACAAATCAGTAGTATTGAGCAATTCTTCTGAACTTTGTATTAAATTTAATTTTCCGTCAGAGAGTTCATATAAGTGTTCAAAGATTACATCATCTTTTACTGTATCTTTATTCCAACTCAAATAGGATTTTTTCATGTGATTGGCAATTACTTTTACCAATGCTTTTTTCATATCGCCATCTTCCCATTTATTGGCAACATCAATCATATATTTAATGTTATTCCCGTAAAACCTATATTTTGGAAAATTTTGAGGATATTTTAAAACATCCGGCTTTAACTGCAATACTTCACGCGAGGGTATAGGATAAGGAGAATCAGCAACAAGTTTAAAATCAGACATAATAAATAACTGATCCCATAATTTATGTTGAAAATCTGGGACATCCCTTAAATGCGGATTTAAACTACCCATAACTTGGATGATGTATTTTGCAGCCTTATTACGCTCTACTTCATCTTGAATGTTTGTAGCCAAGTCAATAAGTTTTTGCAAATGTCTACCGTATTCTGGGATTATAAGGTGTGACCTTTCAGCATTGTACTCAAGATGATGCACTACATCATTCGAATTTTCTTTAATATATTTTGAATTCATGTTTTGAATGTATCTATTTTAATTCGGTTGCATTATCGAGAAGTTCACCCAATCGAGAAGCACATCAAAAAAATTATGTTTTTATAAAGAAATAATGCCTTCAATTGTAGAAACTTCTAAGTATTTATCTACAATTTCTTGTGAATTTTTCATGGTCACATCAATAGATATGCTTGTAAACTTACCCGTTTTGGATTTTGTTGTTTTTATAACAGCACCCATACAATCAAAAGCAGTCTGTACTTTTTCAATATTTTTAGCATCGCTTGGCACTATAAATTTAAATAAGTATTCTGCAGGCCAAGTATTATTTAGGTCTAACTCTACTTTTAATCGATCATAAAATTCTTCAGTCTTTTTATCCATTTTGATTTAAAATAAAGGCAAATATACGGTTTCAACCGTTAATTATGAATTTTTGATTTGTGAATTTTTATCTATTTGCATTTTATATGTGTTGAATTTTTATAATCCCAATAAGTTTAAGTAAATTTGCCCCTTATTTTTTAAAAGTGCAAAAAGAAATCATTGTTATCATAGGTGGTCCTGGTACAGGAAAAACTACTATTATAGACGGATTGGTCGCAAAAGGCCATTGCTGTTATCCCGAAATTTCACGTGAAGTTACCATGGAGGCAAAAAAACAAGGAATAGAACAATTATTCCTTGAAAAACCATTGCTTTTTAGTGAATTATTGCTTGAAGGCAGGATAAAACAATTTTATAACGCTCAAAACGAAGCTCATAATGTAGTTTTTATAGACAGAGGAATCCCTGATGTTTTGGCTTACATGCACTACATAGGCGATAGTTACCCTGCAAGTTTTGATGTTGCCTGTAAAGAACACACGTATTCAAAAATATTCATCTTACCACCTTGGGAAGAAATCTATATCAGCGATGATGCTCGTTACGAAAATTTTGAACAAGCAAAACTCATTCACAGTCATCTTATTGAAACATATAAAAACTATGGCTACGATTTGATTGAAGTTCCGAAAGACACAATGGAAAATAGAATTCATTTTATCTTAAACACTATCTCGAATTAGTTGCATCAACAAGGAGTTTTAATTTTTCATGGTAATAAAACAGATACTTTATGAATGATGCTCTTGCTGTTCTTCAAAAATATTGGAAACACAACTCCTTTCGATCGCTTCAAAATGAGATTATTGAATCTGTACTGCAAGGTCAAGATACCTTTGCAGTAATGCCTACTGGAGGCGGTAAATCAGTGTGTTTTCAAGTTCCAGCGCTTTTGAACAAGGGAATATGCCTTGTCATTTCGCCACTGGTAGCATTAATGAAAGATCAAGTAGCAAATTTACAATCAAAAGGAATCAAAGCAATAGCCTTGACAGGAGGCATTAGAAGCGAAGAAATGATAGATTTGCTAGACAACTGTCAATATGGTGATTATAAATTTCTTTATTTATCACCCGAGCGGTTACAATCGGACTGGATTATTGACCGCATAAAAAAACTTCCTATAAATTTAATCACAATTGATGAAGCGCATTGTGTATCCCAATGGGGACATGATTTTAGACCTGCATACCTAAAAATTTCTACACTTAAAGAGTACTTCCCAAACACTCCTTTTCTGGCCTTAACCGCAAGTGCAACTCCCCGAGTAAAAACGGATATCATACAAGAGCTTAGTCTTGAGAAGCCAATATTATTTGAAAAATCTTTTTCAAGACCAAACATTGCTTACATGGTTTTTGAGGTAGAAGACAAACTTTTTAGAGTAGAACAAGTTTTAAAAAAAAATCCAGAACCTTCTATTATTTATGTTCGAAACAGAAAATCAACTCTTGAAATTGCTTCCCAATTAAACAGTTTAGGATTTAAAGCTACTCACTATCACGGAGGACTTTCATCAAAAGAAAAAGATAAAAACATGCAGGCCTGGATGCAGGAAGACGTCCAAGTCATTGTAGCAACAAATGCTTTTGGAATGGGAATAGACAAACCCAATGTAAAAACGGTAATTCACATACAATTACCAGAAAACATGGAGAATTATTACCAAGAAGCTGGTCGTGCCGGACGTAATGAAGAAAAAGCTTTTGCAATTCTACTGACGAGTCCATCAGATATAATTCATGCTGAAAATCAGTTTTTAAACAACTTGCCTGACAAGAAATTTTTAAACCTAATGTACGTTAAGCTTTGCAATTATTTCCAAATTGCCTACGGCGAAGGTATTGATGAGCAATTTACCTTCAATTTAAATCAATTTTGCATCAAGTATAAATTTCCTACCTTAAAAACGTATGCTGCAATGCAGTTTTTAGACCGCCAAGGAGTCATTACTTTATCACAAGAATTCTCAGAGAAAATTACTTTGCAATTCACCATACCGTCTAAAGAAGTAATTCGATACATGAGTTTAAATCCAATTGATGAAGAAATTATCTTAGCTATTTTGCGCACATATCCAGGTATATACGAGATGCAAACTCCTTTTAACCTGCAACTTGTTGCTAAAAAATCAAATCATAAAACAACTCAAGTACAAGCTGTTTTACACAAATTAAAAGAAAAGAATATAGTAGAATACCACTCTAAAAATAATGATACCACATTGGTTTTTAACGAAATTCGAGAAGACGAAAGAACAATAAATAGAGTGTCCAAACATTTAGAACATCAAAACCAATTAAAAAAAACACAGCTAGAGTCTGTAATTGCATATATAAAAAACAAAAGCACTTGTAAAAGTCAGTTAATTCTAAACTATTTTGGGGAGAAAACTACCGAAAATTGTGGTCATTGCTCCTACTGCATTACTCATAAAATAAAGAAAAAAGACAGCAAGAATCTTGCTCAAGAAATAGTAACTTTGCTCAAGCAACAAGATTTAAGCTCCAGAGATATTCAAAATAAAACGAATAATTCAACCGAAGACGTTTTTATCGTTTTACAAGATTTATTAGAAAATAATATCATATTGGTTCAACCAAACAATACTTACACATTACGATTATGACAGAGAAATTACGAATTGTTTTTATGGGAACTCCAGATTTTGCAGTAGGAATACTAGATACTATTGTAAAAAACAACTATAATGTTGTAGGCATAATCACTGCAGCAGATAAACCTGCAGGACGTGGTCAAAAAATAAAATTTTCGGCTGTAAAAGAATTTGCGTTACAAAATCAGCTTCCTTTATTGCAACCAGCAAGCTTGAAAGATGAAGATTTTTTATCCGAATTAAAAAACTTAAATGCAAACTTACACATTGTAGTAGCGTTTAGAATGTTACCAAAGGTCGTTTGGGATATGCCAGCATTAGGAACATTCAACCTACACGCTTCACTGCTTCCGGAATATAGAGGTGCAGCTCCTATAAACTGGGCAATTATCAATGGCGAAAGCAAAACCGGAGTCACTACCTTTTTCATTGATGACAAAATTGATACCGGAGCCATGATTTTAAGCGATGAAATCGCTATTAATGAAAACGAAAATGCGGGCCAACTACACGACAGATTGATGGAATTAGGCAGTAAAACTGTAATCAGAACATTAGAAATGATTGCAGAAGGTGATGTTTCTACTCAGATTCAAGAGGACAATGCATCAATTAAAACTGCGTACAAACTTAATAAGGAAAACTGTAAAATAGATTGGACAAAATCCGCAAGTGTAGTTCACAATTTAATTAGAGGATTATGTCCTTATCCAGCCTCATGGTGCTATTTCAAAGACAATGAAGAGGAATGGAATGTCAAAATATATGAATCATCAATTGTATTAGAAAAACATGCCTTTGAAATAGGAAGCGTACATTGTACCAAGAAAGAATTAAAAATTGCTGTTTCTGATGGATTTGTCAAAATACTGAGCTTACAATTTCCAGGAAAGAAAAGAATGAATACTAGCGATTTATTGAACGGAATTGTTTTTTCTGCTTTTGCAAAAGCGTATTAGACCCAACAAAACAAGGGAATCACAGCGCGACGCCTAGATTTATCAACAAAAAAAATAAGTTATTAACAAATTAAGCTAAATTAACACAAAACACTTGCGAGGAAAGGAAATCCACTTAAATTTGTATATTAACAATATTTGATAACCAACAATTAATAACTATTATTATGAACAAATCAGAATTAATCGATGCTATCGCTGCAGATGCAGGAATAACAAAAGCAGCTGCAAAATTAGCTTTAGAGTCTTTTTTAGGTAACGTGGGAGAAACCTTGAAAAAAGGTGGTAGAATTTCATTAGTAGGTTTTGGATCTTGGTCAGTATCTGCTAGAGCTGCAAGAGATGGTAGAAACCCTCAAACAGGTAAAACGATTCAAATCGCAGCAAAAAATGTAGTGAAATTTAAAGCTGGAGCTGAACTTGAGAGTGCAGTGAACTAATTTTAGAACACCATATATAGACAAAACCTTCCATTTGGAAGGTTTTTTTTTGCATTTCAACGAAAATGTTTATGAATTAAATAATAAAAACCTTAATTTTAATAAAAAAATTATTCCAATGATTACAGATAAATTAAAAAAAGGACATTTGCTCATTGCAGAACCTTCCATAATTGGCGACTTATCATTCAACAGATCAGTGATTTTACTAGCTGATTACAACCAAGAAGGCTCAATAGGTTTTATCATTAATAAACCCTTAAAATACACTATTCACGATTTAATTCCTGAAATTGATGCTTCTTTCAAGATTTACAATGGCGGACCTGTAGAACAAGATAACTTATATTTTATTCACAACATTCCTGATTTGATTCCAAATAGCATTGAAATATCAAATGGTATTTATTGGGGAGGTGATTTTGAGTTCACTAAAGAACTTATTAATAAAGGCTCCATTAATAATGACAACATTCGTTTCTTTTTGGGCTATACGGGCTGGCATGAAAACCAATTGGAAACCGAAATGAAAAGTAATTCATGGATCATAACAGCAAATAGTTATGAAAACAAGATCATTGGAAAATCTGCAACTCATTTTTGGAAAGAACAAATAATGGAACTTGGGGGTGATTACCTAATATGGTCAAATGCACCTGAAAATCCTTATCTAAATTAATTTTGCACAAGCTTATTTATTTCATCAAGCAACTGTAAAGCTATTTTTGAAATATATGTTTTTTTACGATAATGTGTTATGGGTTGAATTCCCTTTATTACATTGGTAACAAATAATTCATCTGCTTTTTGAAGATCAAATGGAGAAATTACCTCTTCAAATACTTCAAGATTATCTATTTTTTTTGCTATTTGCAAAATTTGTTTTCGCATAATACCATTCAAACAACCTTCTGAAATAGGCGGCGTTATTAACTTATTTCCTTGCACCATAAATATATTTCCTTGCAGTGCTTCGGCTACATTTTTACTATCATTGAGCAAGATACAATTGTCTAAACCGTTTTCGCTAGCAAAAATACTACCCGTTATATTGATAATTTTATTTGTTGTTTTAATACTCGAAAGTAATTGTTTAGAAATATAAAAATCCTTGTATAAATCTACTTCATACTTTTTATCTTCAATATAATAATGAGAATTTTCAATTGAAACTACTTGAATCAAATATGAAACGGTTTGATTTTGTGGCAAATAATACCCACCTTCGTTTCTAAAAACTGTAATTCGGGCTCTTGCCGAACTAGATATTTCATTTTTAAGTGCCAAAGAAATAATTTCTTCTTCAAGAAATTCCATGGTGAAATTCATGGGAATTTCCATTCGGAGAACGCGCATGGACGCCATTAATCTGAAATAGTGATCTTCTAGAAAAAGAATTTTACTATTGACAATTTTGACTGTTTCAAAAACACCATCACCATACAAAAAAGCACGGTTTTGCCCCCATTTGCAATCGTCTTGAGAAATAATTGTTCCGTTAAAATTAACCATAAAAAAAGCCCTAAAATTATTTAAGGCAAATATAGTTATAAATACTATTTTTAAACGGAACCGATGAGATGTTTTAAATCAGAAATTTGATTTTCCCATAATAAAGTAGCTTCGCTAACCTCTCCCTTTTCGGCAAAGTCTACTACCATTAGAGATACATCTTTGGTAAGCTCATCAACCAGAATGTGTAGTTCAAAAAAGTACTCTGTATCCTTACTATTCTCATCAACCCATTTAAATTTTACTTTCTCGCCCGTTTTTTTAGACGCAAGTCTGGCTTTTTCCTCTGAATCATTCCAAATAAAGGTAAAATATTCACCTCTAGAGTTTACGTTATCTGCAAACCATTCTGACAGCCCTGATGGAGTTGATATATATTGATATAGTAATTGAGGAGATGAATTTATGGGAAACTCGATTTCGTAACGTACTTTTTGATCCATGAGATACTTTTGTATTTTTTTCGAAATATATAGATAATTACCACATAAAAAAAGGTTTTTTAAAAATATTTTTTTTTATTAATTTATGCTTGCAAGCTCTAAATTTATTTCTATATTTGCACCCGCAATGAGGGACAGTTAACCACCCTACAACGGCGAGATAGCTCAGTTGGTTAGAGCGCAGGATTCATAACCCTGAGGTCCCGAGTTCAAATCTCGGTCTCGCTACAAGTTTTAAAAATCACAAAGTCTAGATTTTAAGCGGTATTAAAGCAATTTAATACCGCTTTTTTATGTCGAATTTATTACGATATTTACAATCTGAACACGATTTTGAACACGATTTGAAAGAAAAGAAGAAATACTCCGAACCTAAGATCTACGATGCAGACGGTGATTTGTCAAAACGTTGGTATGTTTATTTTTCTTTTAGAAAAACTGCTGATCTAACCCTAATTAGATTTCCTAGTAACATTTATGCTCCGCAACATCTTGATAAAAAAGGGAGACTTCAATGGTTAAAAAGTATCCAACGTAACTTATCGATACTTTTAAAGGACGGCTTCAATCCCTATGACCCAAATAACAACTTTGAATTTGAAAGTGAAGAAAGTTTAAGCCATTCTATAAGAGAAGCTTTTGAATTTGCGCTGAACATTAAAAAAAGCACCTTAGCAGGTACGTCCTATCAGGGATTAGAGGGCAGAATGCTGCGATTCGAAAAATGGCTAAATGAAAATGGGCTTAAAAACAGCCTAATTACATCTGTAAGCAAGAAAGTGGTCACCTCCTACTTAAACGAAATTTTAATTGCTACATCGGCTAAAAACAGAAATAACACTCGCACTGACATCAGTTCTATGTTTACTGTTTTAGCAGATAATGAAATTATTCCTGACAACTTTATTCATAAAATTCCAGTTTTAAAAAGTACTCCTGAGAAAAATAAATCTTTTACTAGTGATCAAGAAACTGAAATTTTCAAATATTTAAACGAAAACAATAAGTTACTATCCTTGTATGTAAAATTCATTTCCTTTAACTTTTTAAGACCAGTGGAAGTGAATCGTATTAAAATTGGCGACATTGATTTAAATGATAAAATTTTAAAAATTAAAACCAAAACAGGATTCAAAGTAAAGAGAATCCCTCAACTGCTTATTGAAGAAATTCCTGATCTCTCCATTTATAAAAGTGATGCCTATTTATTTGGAAGAAAAGATTTTGGCCAATACTGGGAAGCTACAGAAAATAGTAGAAGAAATGATTTTTCAGATTATTTTTTAGAAGTCAAAAAGAAATTTGGGTTTGATAAAAATTACGGATTGTATAGTTTTAGACATACTTTTATAACTAAACTCTACAATACTTTCATAAAAGAAATGACACCAGATGAAGCCGAATCAAATATAATGTCTATCACTGGCCATACCAGTAAAACGGCTCTTAGAAAATACTTAAGGGAGATCAATGCCTATATACCTGATGATTATTCTAAGTATATTAGGTAGTTTATTCTCTTTGTAGAATAACTTAGCGTAATTTTGCTTTTTAATACATTACAACTAATTATAATTGGTTTATAAAGAGAAGAAAAGCTACTTCATAGGATAGTGGTTTTGTTTGCTTTAAAATTGCTAAAAACGCTGTTAATTGTTTGTCCTAATTTATGTAGAAATTCGATTCAAGCATTAGGCTAAGTAAGCCTATTAAACACATCTTTAGAAAAAGTGAGGAGACTTTATAACGTTTACAGCTTACAACACGATCTAAAATAGCTCGAAGTCAGAAACGTTCGAGTAGCACACACAAGAAATTTATTTATAAATAACAACACTGCGCGTAGTGTGGTATTAAAAAAATTGCGCAAAGTCAGAGACATTTGCGCAGCTTTTCATGAGGAAGACTTCGGAGCGCTGGGACATTCGTACAGCACGCCCAACTTTTAATAACCTTTTCGTTTTAGACAAGACTTCGGACAGCTGGGAAGACTTCGGGCAGCTGGGTTTTATTTTAAATCTGCAATATTCATTTTTTCACGAACAGTATATAAACTGTCAACATGTTGCTCATCACTTACTATATAGCTAACAAAAGTTACATTTTTGTTAGTTATATCACTTGTAGCAACTCCAATATCTGGAGAATATACTTTTTTAGTAAGAGGTTCTTTTTTATCACCAACAATGTAAAAATATTGTGGTGAATCACTCCATCCTTCATTAGGTTTAAATTTTGTATTTAAAATACCACTCGCAGGTATTTCATATACACGACTACCATTTTCATATTTTTCTTCTTTCCCATTTTCAGCGTTAAAACGTATAATTACTATGCCCGTAAAACCTTTGGATAAAAGATGAATTTCCTTGTCTGCACTACTTGTATAATACCAGCATAGATAACTTATAATTGCTATGAGCAAAATTCCAATAATAATTAATGCTTTCTTCATTTAATTATTTTTTTTCAAATTGTTTATTCCAATCTTGTATTGAATACTTTTTATCTCCTTGCTGTACCCCTGTAAAGTTACCCTTTCCACCAGTTGTAATTTGGAAGTTGGTGTTAATTAATTGCTTTTTATTATCCCCGTATAAATCAGGAAGTCCTCCTTGTTCCATACTAGCCCCAATAAATACTCCATTCTTACCCGATGCATCCTGCATAAATGCTTCTGTACTTGGAAAACTATCACCGACTATAGATGCAGAAACACTTACAGTTCCTGTTTTGCTGTTCTCAGATATAGAAATTGTTGAATGCATGTCTATTTCAGGAGTAACCGATGCTGGAGTAATAGGATCTTTAGCGGTATAGTTTGATGATACGGTTGTAATATTATCGCCACTAGAGTTTTTACTATTACTAGCACTAAAACTTTGGGTAGGTACTGCGGCTTTTTCTTGATAAGCTACTCCAACTCCTCTAGAACCAGCTGCTTCAGTTCCAAAAAGAACTGTTTTGTCACTTCGAGTTCTTGCATCTGAAACAGTTCTTTTTTGAGAGTCTACAGTATAACTCTGAGTAACTCTGGAAGTTGTATTCCTGCTTACATCAGTTGAAGGACTTCTTCCATCTCCCCGAAACATACCTCCTCCTACAGTTGTTGTGGATATAAAAGAACGTATATAGACTGGATAAGGCCACATCCCATCAGGATCTATAAAGTAAATAGGATTATCCATAGCATAATTATATGGAGACCATCTACGACCTTGTTCTGCCTTCGGGTCAATATTCATCCACCTACCAATAGCTGGATCATAATTCCTCGCTCCATAATCATACATGTTAAGCTGATTTCCTCCAATATTATCATCCTGCCATTCTTTACCATTGAACTTATACTTATAGGCTTTTACAAAGTTACTCCAGTGTAATAAGAACGTCCATTTCTCTATATCCTAGCGGTTCAAATGTAATATTTTTCATTTAAAAAAACTTTCGTTCTTGTTTATTTTCGGTTGAAATAGGCAGTCATTGCCTGAAAAGCTTTACTGATAAACAAAGCACCAACTAATTGGATTAAGCATTTAGTAGCTTTCCTTGCTCTTTCTGGAAATGCCATAAACATTGAGGTCATTATCAGAATAAAAACTAAAAACATTGTGAAATTATTCATAGCGTTAAATTTGTATTATTTCGTTAGCAAATTGAAGAATCTTTAACTGGATTAAAGGTTAACATTGTTAACTTTCTTCTTTGCGAAGGTAAATTTGTAGTTCGAAATAAAATAGGACACTAAATTTCAACATATATAAAACTAAAAAAACACCAAATCAAATACTTATGATTTAGTGTTTTACTCTTTAAAATTAAGATTGTAGCATTGACAAGGGGAACACGGGGGACAAATCCGTCAAAACTTTTTTTGTCCTTTTTGAAAACTTTACAACGGAAAAAATCTGTTTATCATTTCTCTTTGTTGCAAACTATCCACTTTGAAATATTTTTCAGTAGTTCCAGGCCATTTGTGTCCTGCAAGTTCCTGAACCCGTTCCAATCTTATTTTCTTTTCGTTGAGCCAATTGCAAATAACACTCATGCGGATGGTTCGTGGGTTGAGGTTTCTATCAGGAAATAATGGTTTCAATGGTTCAATAATTGCGTGGATTCCCATCTGGTGCTCGTTTGCAACGAGTGCCTTCTTACTTTCAAAAAATAATTCGTAGCGTTTGTAACGCTGTAAACTAAAACAAGATTTAATCTATACTTGTAAATCTTTCTGAAGACAATTATGATATTGACCCCGCTGCACGAAGTATTCAAAAAAAATGTACTTAAAGACGACGGGGTGCTGCGCGAATGTCTCTGACACTCTTCTCCTCTAAGTCTACTCAAGAAAAGCTGCGCAAACGTCTTTGACTTTGCGCAATTTTTTTAATTTCTTGATATTCTCTAATCTCTTAAAAATTACCCGACATGAAATCCTATTTATTCGGATTTGGAATTTTAACTTTTAATTTTTTTCCTTTAATTCTGACCCAACTCCTACTCGAGTGAGTACTAAAAACTAGATAATAATAGTAATGGTACTTTGGAGATAACAGAAACACCTACGACCATTATCATACCTGCGCGCATATGAAGAGATGCATACGACACTCTACTGTATGTAGAAAAAATAAAAGCTCTAGCCACGAGAGTTACACCATATAAGATTATGCTAAATATCAAAAAATTAAATGAAATACCAAAAATATAGCTTTATTTAATATTCAGCATATATTTTATATGATTAGATTAGATTACATCAACTCAATATTATCACTGATCAAAAAACGTCAAATTTTTCTCAACCCCATTTTTTTCAGGATCACAAAACTCCCATTTAATGACCAGATTTATTACATAAGCATCCCTAAAATATTTGAAAACAAATTGATACAAACTAAAAATAAAGTGTCCTCACTTAACTAAAATTTCTCTTGTACTCATTTTTTCCCTACGGGTTTTTCAATAGATTCTCAAATAAATTGTCATATGCTGTTTGCGAGATATAATTTTCATCTGAAGATTCTACGTAAAATATGTGTTCGAAATATAAACCAAAAAAGTAAAATAATACTTTACTCATTTCCCCTTTAATAGTAAAATTAAGCAAGTTTTTCAAGATTTCGGTGTGACTAATTAATGAGCTCTCATTGTTCATCGATAAATTGTTTTCAATAGTATAGGTGAATGACATTGCGCTCATGAACAACTCATTTTGGATGATAGAATCAAAAATGAGTCGCCTTTTACCTTCAGACAATTCTGTAATAAAGTATTGAACTTTCATTTTAAAGTAGTCACTACTGTCTATGGAAGTATCATTAATTATTTTAACAGCTTCAATAAAATTTTCAGATAATTTCGCATTCTCTAAATAAAAATTCGGAGACTCAAATTTTTCAAATAATAATAAATTTACGAAAGGGACGAAAACATGTAATTTTTCATCTTTGGGAATGAAGTTTTTATTCTTTTTCATAGTGTACAAAAAATGCGTGAAGCAATAGTCAACTGTCAAAGAGGTACTCGGAAACCCAACAACCAGAAGACTACGCCCACGCAAGTATTTTGCATAGGCGTAAGTCTATCAATTTTGGCTGTTAAAGAAGATTCCGAGTTTTCTTTGACCAAATCAATAGCTTACGCGATTAATAATATTTTTCTAAGTGTAAAATTAGATTTTTATTTCAAAACATTTTTATTGTATTATTAAAATTATATGCTACTTATAGGAGCACTTTTTAAATTTTCTTAGTAAATACTCGACAGCTTGAGCATCTGACAGTATTTTTTTCTTTTTATTTGATGTTTTGGTCTTATTCATTAATTCAGATTGCACACCAAGCATAGCATATAAGCGAGATTTCTCTCTCTCGTTTAATGCTTCTATAACTTGATATGCGGTTTCTGCTAACATGAAGTTTATGGTTTAAGACCTTTCTTAGGTTTGCTTTCTATCCTTTTTGTAATAGTTGGAATAGTTTCTTGTCGATGATTACTTGATTCTTGCTGCTTAATGTATTCGACTCTTGTATTTGTATTTTCATCTCCAATTGCATTTTCTTTACTTGCTCTAATTCCAGCATCAATTTCTGGAACAGTAGAATGGTCTCTGATTTGTTCATAATTATTAAGTTTAGTTTTTATATTTTGCCATGATATTTTTTTGTGTACATCACTTCCTTTATAAGGAATCTCTTTATAGAGAAAAGATATACCTGAAATGTACCCCGTGGAACTTTGATTTAATTTGGTATCTACTCCTCTTTCTTTTAATTTTTTGATAAATAGTTCAAGATTGATATTCCCATTCAGAGTTTCAAAAATGATATTTTGCAACTCTAATCTTGCAGGAATGTCTCCAGTTCTTAGGCATTTTTCTATTTCACCTTTACTGAGGACATTGCTTTCTTCCTTAAGTATAAGTTTAGTTAAATTATATTTTAGTTCTAATTGGCGAACCAATTCCTCACTCCGTTGATAGTTTTTTGAATCGCTAACCACATTACCATCATATTTCACCCTATTAGCTACAAAATGTGTGTGGCATATATCCGTATCAAAATGTAAGAAAATTATATATTGGTTATCATCGAAACCCATACCCTCTAAAAAATCACGGTTTAAGCTTGCAAAATCTTCATTAGAAAGTTTTTCTGAGTCAGAATAAGGCAAATTCAAACTTACATGATATACAGCTCTAGAAAGGTTGGGTTTTAGCTGCCTAATGACATTAAACTCTTTGGTTTGTTTTACCACTGAATTTGTCGATAAATTGGAATCTAAAACAATAGCCTCTCCTTTATCTACCTTATTTCGATTATACTTTAAAACACCATAAAAATCTTTTCCAATGATTTGCTTGGCTATCATATTAATCCAACAATTGATTTTTAATGGTATTTAACTTTTCTTTTAAATTCAATAAATCCTCCTCTAAGCCTTTCAAATTTGGATTGCCTTGATTTGCTAGTTTGGCCATTTGGTTAATATTATTACCTATCCGAGAAAGTTCAATTAGGTAATCTCTGTTTAAACCAGGCATAGAAAATTTAGGCAACTGTTTTTTCAAAGACCTAATTCTTATAAATTGAGTAACTGACAAACCATAAGATTTAGAAAATTCTTCAATTTGAAGTTGCTCATCAAGAGTAACTCTGATATTGATTTGGAACATTTTTAAATCTTGAATCTGTTTCTTTGGTCTTGTCATATCCATTCAATTTTACAATAAATGAAAACTCATTTATTCGATTAACTGATGACAAATCTATGAGGGTAATTGCTAGCAAAAAAGATTTACCGTAATCAAAAAACGACACGGTAAACCTGATTCCAATTAAATTGAAGATTAATAAACTAAGATTTAAACTTTTCAAAAATTAAAAAAAAGATTAAATTTTAAAGAAAAAGCATCATTTAAAAATAGGGCTCTGCCAGATTACAAATTAAACGGGGTGTGGGGTGCAACCCTGCCAAGCCATTCGACCAAAGGGAGGTTTTTGCTATCAAAAACATGGCTTGCTTCGTGACAACCTATAATTTTAGTTTGGCCTTAAGGGGAAAAAAATAAGCATAAAAAAAACCTTCACTTTTGATGAAGGTTAGACATATTTACTTTTTAGATTAGCAATCATCACTGATCATTTTGGTATAGGTTTCCTTTAAAGTTTCCTCAGCTTCTTTAACTTCAAAAAAATGAAAAGGTGTTTTCAAAATTTCAGAAATAGCATCTTTATAATGTCGTTTTTTATACGCCATATCTTTGCCATTAAAATATTTACAAGGATTTTTTGGATGTACTTTTTGAGGAGTATCGAGAACGTTTTTTTCTTTGTTTCTTATTTCAAACCGTAAAGCTGCTTTATTTTCATATTTCTTTAAATCAGTAAAATCATATGAAAGTTTATCATAAAAATCTTCTTCTAAAACTACAATTAAAGCTTTTCTTCTTGATAGATAATATTTTAAATCTAACTCAATGTAATTAAAAATAGATTTATCGTTAACTATATGGTCGTGTAATAGTTTTAATTGTTCAGACGTAAAAACTACTCCTTGAATTTTAATTGAGATAACCAAAATTTGATCACTATTCAAGTAATCGAATACTTCTCTTAAATTAGCTTTTATCATCTTTTAGGCCCGCCTCTTCTTTTACCTTTGTTTAAATTTTGATCCAACGAAACAATCTCTTTGATAGCTTGTTTTAAATTTAGCTCCCGTTTAAAAATTAAATGCATTTTTTGACAAGCGATACTTCCTAATAAAAAATAATCCCGCATGTTTAAATCCTGTTTTTCAATATGTTTTTTAATAAAAAACGCAAGTAAAACCGCTTCGTAATTTTCTATTGGCTCCTTAATAGCGTCCATTTTTTTATACATTAAATCCCAAGATTCACCGCTACTTTGTGTTGATTTAATAGGTTGTTTAACAATAGAGCTACCCATAATTTTAGAAAATGATTCTAAAAAATACCTACCATATTCCCATTGTCGTACATTTAATTGATCAATTAGTGCTTCTTGAGTAAACTCTTTAATCTCTGGATATTTAAAAAAATCTCCCAATCGATAGGGTTTAGAAAGTAATGTATTGAACCATTCTTTTTTAAATTCTGATAAATTATCTAAGAGTATTAATCCGAAGTTAATGGTGATTTTAAAATAACGATTTGAATCTAAATTGAAGTTTTTTAGATCTGTTCCTGGCAGTTGTTCTAAGTAATGACCATGTAATTCAATTGCGAATGAAAGTGCAAGCAGAGACTTAAAATCTTGCTCCGAAAAGTACACAAACTCGGTATTTACAAGCTTTTCCTTTAGATCATCATATATTATATATTCTGATTTTAGTGGTGAAAGAACCTCAAATTCATCTAATATCATACTGTTAATTATTTAAGTTTAAAACAAAAAAAAGCTGAAATTATTTAAATAAAAAATATAATTTTTAAAAATATTGATGTATTTTAAGAAATATCCCATATGTAATATTCAAGACAATAATATTCCGAATTAGAATATTTGGTAGTGTATTCATTGATTAGTTTTTACATTAATTAGTTCTAACATTTAGTAGTTCTAACATTTAATAGTTCTAACATTTAATAGTTCTAACATTTAGTAGTTCTAACATTTAGTAG